>JAFGXO010000234.1 GCA_016936595.1 Bacteroidales bacterium
AAAGCAAAGATACAACCGTTAGCGAAAATATTCAACTGAATTTTTATAGTAGGGTAATTGATTATAACGTTTTAAAGCGAATTGAAAAAATTGCAGATGAAAGCTGGAATAGGGACAAAACAGAGTTATGGAAACAGTTAATACAGTTTTTTGATGCACTTGATAAAGGACTTCCACCAAGAATTCATAAATTTAACGGTGGTTTATTCCGTACAAACAAAGAAATTGATGAGCTTGTAATCAAAGATGTTCTACTGAAAAAATTATTACAACTAAATGATTATGATTTTGAAAGTGATTTAAGCGTAAATATTCTGGGACATATTTTTGAACAATCAATTACCGATATTGAAAGAATTAAGCAGGAATTAATTGAGAGTAAAGATGTTGATTATTCTGAAACCGATAATGAAATTTCTTATAAATCACCAATTTCAGAAACAAACAAACGGAAAAAAGAAGGAATTTTTTACACACCTGAGCAAGTTACACGATATATTGTTTCAAATGCAGTTGGCAGTTGGCTTGAAAAGAAAAAAGACGAAATAGGAATAAACAGTTTGTCTGAGTTTCCTAAAACAGAAGCAGAAAAAGAACAACATCTAAAACTCTGGCAATCATACAGGAATACGTTATCAGAAATTAAAATACTTGACCCCGCTTGCGGTAGTGGTGCGTTCCTGACACAAGCATTTGATTTTTTGCTAAAAGAGCAAACTATGGTGTTAGATGTTATGAAAAAGTTAAACGGCGAAAAACAAGAAGTTAAAATTACCGGTCTATTTAGTACAGCACCGACAAAAAAAGATGAAGAAGTAATAAAACTAAAAAAGAGTATCGTAAATAATAATCTTTTTGGTGTTGATTTAAACTACGAAAGTGTTGAAATTACAAAATTGGGATTATGGTTAAAATCGGCAAGTAAAAACGACGAATTAGCCTTACTTGATGATAATATTAAATGCGGTAATTCACTAATCAACGATAAATCTGTAACGGAAAAGGCATTCGATTGGAATAATGAATTTAAAGATATTCTGAAAAATAGCGGTTTCGATATAATTATTGGTAACCCACCATATATCAGACCTCACAATATACCTGATAACGAAAAAGTATATTTGTGGAATAATTTTGAAGTAGCACAACAAAAAACAGATATTTATGCCTTCTTCATAGAAAAGAGTATCAAGTTACTAAAATCAAACTCAATTTTATCGTTTATTGTACCAAAAACATGGTTTAGTATTTATTCGTTTGAAAAATTAAGAAAATATGTTCTTGAAAATTCAAATATACAATTGATTGGCAACTTACCAACCAAAGTTTTTGAAGATGCGGTTGTTGAAACTACAATTATTCAATTGGAACGTAGCTCAAAAGTAAACAAAGGTAATCTAATAAATATTTCTGATGTCTATGAAAACTCAATAATAAAAACCATAGAACAAGAAGAATTTACTAATCATCCAAACTATAATATTACAACATTAAATCAATCAAAAATTTGGGAGAATACTGTAAAACTTGGAGATATTACTGATATTATCGTAGGTATTGCAACAGGGGACGATAAAAAATATTGTAGATTTGAAAAACTGACCGAAATTGATAAACCTGCCATTCGTGGCGCAAATGTAAGCAGGTATTTTATTGATTATAAAGGAGAATATTTGTGGTACGATAGGGAACAAATGATTGCCGACAGTATGTTAAAACCCAAAAGTTCTTTAAAAGCAGCACTTGGTCAATGTAGTCCAAAGCAACCATCTGATTTTGAAATTCCCGAAAAAATTGTCATGCAGCGTATTGCAAAACGTATTATAGCAGCGTTAGATAAAAATCAATATTATGCTCATACTTCATTGGTAATTATTAAACCATCAGACAATAATTTTGACCTGAAATATATTCTTGCTGTATTAAATTCAGAATTAATAGATTACTGGCTAAAAGCTAATACTTCAAATGTTTCACTAAATGTAGGTACAATCAAAAATATTCCAATCAAAAATATTTCAAAGGAAAATCAAAAAAGTATCGTATTAAAAGTAGAAAAGATAAACAACTTAACTCAAAAACTACACAAACAAAAAAACAGTTTCATTGAAGTAGTTAAATCGCAGCTAAATGTTGGCAAAATAAACAGAAAGATTGAAAATTGGTACGAATTGGAGTGGAGCGAGTTTAATAAAGAGTTAGAAAAATTAAAAATTAAGCTTGATTTAAAAAAGACCAAAGAGTGGAATGAGTTTTTTACACCAGAATTGGAAAGTACTAAACCATTGGTTTTTGAAATAAACAATTTAATTGATAAAATCAACAAAGAGATTTATGAAATGTATGAAATTGAACCTAATGAATTAAAAACAAGTGTGTAACATGCTACTTGCGTCAGTGGTTTTGGGGCGTTTTGCTTCGCCTACGGCTTCGCAAAAACACCCCAAAACCACCGCCGCAAGTAGCTTTACGATATAGGCAATTTGAAGAAAAATAAATTATGCAAAAAATATTAACTTTGCAGAAAAAATTAAATGAATTTAACAGCAACTAAAAGAAAAACTAAATATTTTAAATCTCCATTAAATTATATTGGAGGGAAATATAAAATATTAAATCAGATTTTGCCACTTTTCCCAAAAAAGATAAATCAATTTGTTGATTTATTTGCAGGAGGAGGAAATGTTGGAATAAATATACAGGCTAATAAAGTGTTTTTCAACGATAATTTGACTTATCTGATTGAAATGTATGCTGAATTTAAAAAACTCGGATTTCAAGAAACTTTAATTTATATAGAAAATCAGATAAAAAAATACGAGCTTTCGCAAACAAATGAAAGTGGATATTTAAAATTCAGAGACAACTATAATCAAAACCGTAATCCTTTGGATTTATTTGTTTTAATCGCCTATTCTTTTAATCATCAAATACGATTTAATAACAGCCACGAATATAACAACCCATTCGGGAGAAACAGAAGTAGCTTTAATGAAACAATGAAATTCAATCTTTATCAATTTATTACACAACTGAATAAAATTGAAACAGAATTTTCAACAAAATGCTTTTCTGAATTTGATTTTTCAATTTTAAACGGAGATGATTTTGTTTATGCTGACCCACCATATTTAATTACAACAGGGACATATAATGACGGAAAACGAGGCTTTAAAGGTTGGAGCGTAAACGAGGAGAAATTGCTTTTAAAAAAATTGGATTTATTAAACGAGCAAAATATAAAATTTGGTTTGTCGAATGTAATTGAACATAAGGGACAACAAAATGAAATTTTACAAAATTGGTTAAATAAACATAATGATTACAAAATAAATTTCATAAACATAAATTACGCTAACTCTAATTATCAAACGAAAAACAGAGATAAAAACGGAAGTGTTGAAGTTTTGATTACAAATTATGAACCACCAAAACCCAAAATTCAAGAACAAACTTTATTTTAAAAAATGAGCAAGAAAAATTTATGGATATTAACAGAA
>JAFGXO010000235.1 GCA_016936595.1 Bacteroidales bacterium
TCGAGTTATCGAGTTATCGAGTTATCGAGTTATCGAGTTATCGAGTTATCGAGTTATCGAGTTATCGAGTTATCGAGTTATCGAGTTGTTGAGTTTATTGAGGTGGCCGGTTAGACAATTAAAAGTTAAAAGAATAATTATTAATTGTTAATTAATAATTGCAAGATTAACGATGGTTTAGAAAAGGATAAAAAAATAATTCCCAAAGAATTGATAAATAATAATTTGCAAAAAAAATGAAAAAAAATTCATGTTTTTTTTGCAGAATAAAAAAAAGAGATTACTTTTGCAACTCTTATTTCAGGAGAGGTGGGTGAGTGGCTGAAACCACCGGTTTGCTAAACCGGCGTACGGTTTGAAACTGTACCGGGGGTTCGAATCCCCCCCTCTCCGCTAAAGTGTTCTAATAAAATACGGGGTATAGCGCAGTCCGGTTAGCGCATCTGCTTTGGGAGCAGAGGGTCGCAGGTTCGAATCCTGCTACCCCGACAATAAAAATTAAGCCTTTACAGAAATGTAAGGGCTTTTTTTTGTATTCACTGAAATTTTCAAAATTTGACAAAATTGGAAATTCCACAAAAATGAGATTAGTTCAAACATGGCAAAAATTTTGCAAGTAAAAATTAATTAACCAGTTTACAAATCAAATTTGTATTTATAAAAAAAACCAGTAACTTAGGGATTTTAAAAACAATAATAAACTTTTTAAAAAGTTATTAAAGTACAGCACAACGTTTTTTTACAGCAAAAAAAGGTTCAATTATTTTAAGTAGAATCATTTGTTTTAAACAGCAATTATTTTTGCACTTTTTATTAAACTTAAGCTCTTACAAATAAGAAAGTTATCATTTAAAAACATTAACGCACAAATGAAAAAACTATTAACTTTTTTGATAACATTTCAGATCATTTTTATTTTTTCGGCAAATAAGTTGAAATCTCAAACATTTACTGATACAAGAGATGGAATGGAATACAAAACCATCACAATAGGCTCGCAAGTTTGGATGGCAGAAAATTTAGCTTTTCACACAGGAATAGGTTGTTGGGCGTATAACAACAAATCAGATTATTATAAAAAATATGGCTACTTGTATAATTGGACAACTGCAAAAAAAGCGTGTCCGGACGGCTGGCACCTACCCACAGATCAAGAATGGGTTGAGCTTGAAATATTTTTAGGAATGGAAGAAACTGAAAAATTTTTAATCGGACAACGTGCCGAAGGAATTGATTCTTTATTAAAAAGCACAGAAGGTTGGGATTTTGGCGGCAATGGAATAAATCAGAGCGGTTTTAATGCACAACCAGGCGGATACCGAGATTATTACGATTGGAATTATAGTGATGCCGGAAAAGTTGGTTACTGGTGGACAAGTTCAAAATACGGATATGAAGACGCATGGTTCAGAAGTTTAACCTACAACAGCGACAAAATTTTTAGAGGCAAAACCTACAAGGAATATGGTCATAGCGTTAGATGTGTAAAAGATTAGAGCATATAAACATTATTTATTGCTGATAATAAGGCATTTCTTCAAATTCAGAAAAATCGTCTGCATTTTGTTTTAGAAGGATATTATATTCTTGAGCAAACTCATTATATCGTTTAGTTTCTACAGAAATACGATTATAAGTTCCCTCTATTTGAACCATTAAAAGTTCAATATCATCGTTTGAAGTATTACTTGATTTTACGAGTGAAGTTAGCTCATAAATTTTAGTTTGTATTTCAAGTTGGATTTCCATTCTTTGCTGATTATCAGCGGTTTTAAGTTGACTTCTTAATTGATCAATTTGAGTAATAATATCATTAACTTGCTGATTATCATCACTTAATAACGCCAATAATTGAGGCAAAACATTATCTCTGCGGGTCATAACATTTTCAACCTGAGCCCATTGAGCCAAAGCTTCTTCTTGTTTTTGGATAAGCTCATTTTTAAGCTTAGAATTTACTTTAGGGGGTTTATTTGCTAAATAAAATACAATAATAGCAACAAAAAACAATGCAGTAGCAGCACCAAAAATGACAAAAAGTTTTTTTCTTTTTTCAGTGGCTTCTTTTTGTTCAAAGGTTTCAATTTTTGCAAGAATTTGAAAGGCTCTTTTTTCGGTAGGTGAATGTTTTAAAATTTCTTTAGCATAATATTCAGCTTTCACTAAAAAATCATCATCGTTGGTTGTTTCATATATTTTAAGAGCTGCATCAGAAGCGGTAATGAGTGCTTTAGATTGATAAGGGTTCATATTTAGAGCCAAAATTGAAGCTTCAAAAGCGTCTTGGTAATTTTGATAATAGAAATGATTTTGAGCAATATCTGCATTTTTATCAGCTTCACGCATCATTTCGTCCCATTCAAATTCCGGAATACCTCCGCTTATGGCTACTTGTTTTAATTCTTCTAATTTTAGAGGCTTATTTTTATTTTGCTCCTGAATTTGCAATAAAGTGCGAATATAATTTTGCAGTTTAATATCTTCCATTTCGATTTTTTTTCAAATTTACAATTTTTTTTTTAAATAAATACTAAAAAAGCCTCACACAAAAGCATGAGGCAAACAAAAAACAATTGAAAACAAACATTTACCAATCATCTTGGTCTAAAATTTTTTGCTTTTCGGTATTATATTCATCTTGATTAATAATTCCGTCATCAAGCAAAGCCTTTAATTCTCTTAATTTTTGAGCCTTAGATTTTGGCTGATTTTGAGATGTATTATCTACATCATTTGTTGCAGTTGAAGGAGGATTATCGTTTTGGAAAAAATAATCGTCATTAATATCGTCTTGTTGATTATCATCAGGCTGCAAAATATAATTATGATAAGGTTGATACTCAAACACCCATAACCATGGATAATATAAAAATATTCCGGCTACCACTGCACCTACATTAACTTTTTCATCTTTAACTATATATGTATCAAGCGGCAAGTATCCATCTTTTTCAATACTAATATAAGTTGTTGACATAGATAGTTTACGATCAACTAAAACAAAAGGAGTTTTACCGGCGTGTATTCCATTAATGTAAACATCTGCATCTTGTGGTTCTGTGTTTATAACAGTAGAGCTCATACAAGACTGTAAAAAACTAAAAATAAATAAAACAGAAAGATAGCTCCAAAAA
>JAFGXO010000236.1 GCA_016936595.1 Bacteroidales bacterium
AACAAATCACGCCTGTTCGACGTGATTCCTTATTCCCCTTAACTTAACGAACCGCCGTATACGAGACCCGTACGTACGGTGGTGTGAGAGGTGCATCCCGACTATTTTAGTCGGGACCATCTACTCAATTGTGTGTTCGTTAATTCTTTTCTTATGTCATTTATAAGATTGTCAAAGTTTTCAGATTTATTAATTATCGCATTTTTGTCGACTTCAACTCTTACTTCTCCAAGAACATCAATTTTTAATTTTGATATACTATGGTTACTTCTAATTTCTTTGTATTTTGAGAAGTCTTGAACTCCCTTGCTAAATTCAAGTGATAAATTTTTAGCAAAAAGCAGGTTGTTCTTCACGTATTCAACGGAAATTTCATTTACTTCCATTAATGGTCTTTCGATTGTACAAACTGCATAATTAGGTTCATTCAACATAGCTCTACTTGCTTGACTTGGTGCAAATAGAAAAGGATAACTACTATTGTTTTTAAATGATTTAACTTCTAAAAAATACGATTTTTCTTCATTTGATATTTTTAAGTCAAATGCTCCAATGCTAATTTTTTCTACATTGAATTCTGTCAATGTGTTTTTGATTGCCTCTTCTACTTTTTCACCAACCTTGTATAAAAACTCTCTGTTACGCTTTTCTTCTCTTAAATCTTCTGCTCTTTCCTTTAATAATTCTGTAGAGCCAAGTTCTGTTACAATATCTATTAACTCAGTTAAGTCCTTTGTGGAAATACTGGATTGCTGAATTTTTGATAAAAGATTGACGCTATCTTCATCTTGCAACATTTTAATTGCGGAAATACCAATATTAGAATTCCCAACAGTCAGTTTGAATAATAAAGATTTTGATTCACCAACAAAAGTGCTTAGATACAATTCTGCCAATTTTTTATTCTTGCTGTTTTCAATCCATTCAATTAAATCCAAGATTGGACTTTTATAATTATCTAATATTCCTTCACCTGGATTTTTATATTCATTTGTTTGAATAGCTGAAATACTTTCTTCAATACTCTGGCTTAATTCTTCAAATTTACATTTATCATTAAAGTCAATGTGAATACCATTGTGAACTAAAAATCCTTTCCAATCTTCTTGATTGTTTAGTTTGAACAATATGTCTACTAACTCATCATCTAAAGGCGTTTCTTCTGTGCCAAATGATTTGGCATTTTCATAAGTAATAAACTCTTTATATCTATTTGGAATAATTCTATTGTTTTCCTCAAGTAAAGTCTTAAATCCGCTATTTGATTGTATCAAGTTAAGATATTGATTTAACCAAAAAAGCGAATCTTCTTCTGTCTTTTCCAACTTTTCTTGCAATCCACTCAAACCTTCTAATGATTGAATTTTTTTATGAATTAATTGTATATACAGTTTTATTGTTGTGAAGAAGCTGAAAGGGGATAGGTTTTCAATATTAATTACAGTATCCTTAGTATTAAAAAGTGCTTTGCCAAAGTTGAACAGTTTATATTGAAAATTGTCAGCAGTAGAATTTATAGTTTGTAACTTTAAAATATCAGTTAATATTTCTCTTGCATCAGTTCTTTGTAAAAAAACCGATATTTTGTTATTGTGAGTGCCTTGTTCTTCTTTTAATATTCCATTGATAGTTTCAGAAATTTCTGAACAACCTTTACTGTCAATACCAAGACCAATATTTACTTTTCTATCTATTAAATCAGTTCTCCAATGTTTTCCAAGTTTGTCTAAAACATCTAATAGCTCATCAGGAATAGGATTTTGAGGGTCTTCTAAATGTAGTTCGTTTAATTTCTTAAAAACGCCATATTGGTTAGGTATTAAAGCGTATTTTGATAATAAATCTGTTTGTTGAGTTTTTATTAGATAACTATAAAGGCTATTTAACCACAAATTTAATTCTCCAATATCTACCAATTCTGTATTGTTTAATAGACCTTCTTTATCTTCAAATTCACTAATAATCTGGGCTAAATCTTCTACATTTTTTGATAAATTAATTCCCCAATTTTCTCTTTGCTCTTTGTCGCTTTTAGGGCCTAATATTTTTAACCAATCAAAATGTTTGTCTTTTTTTGGAATTCTGTTAGTAGAGAAAACGGGTTTTGATATTTCGTAAAACTCTTCTTTAAATTCTTTTGAATCTCCATCTTCTGGGATAATAGCATTTTTCAAATCAATAATATCGCCTTTTTCCGTTTCAAATAATGGCAATTCAATTAATTGTTTTCTCCAATCAGTTTGTATTTCTGAATACCAATTTTTTGAAAAGTCTTCCCAAGTTGATTTTAATTCGGGTCTTCTTGTATAAGCACAAATATGTCTATTTACCGCATTGTTGGTTATTAACCATTGAGTAAATTCTTGCGAAACAGAAATAGCATTTTCTACTGATTTTCTATTATCAATTGATTCTTTACTTTCTTCTGAGTGTAAAACAATACTATCCCTATCTTCTGTTGGGTTAAAGGTGTGTCCATTTAGGATATATGGAAAATGGAATTTTTCAGAACCAATCAAAGGGAAATCTCTAAATAAGTTGGGTTGTTGACCAAAATGTTCAATTAATGTGATTGGGTTGAAATTATTCACTTCTATTGCAAGTGTAATTTCGTTTTTACCATAGGAAAGAAATTTTTTCGATTCTTGATTACTAATTTTAACTTCATATGCAGTTACACCATCTCTTTTGAAAATTTCCTTTTTTTCGTAAATTTCTTGAACACCATTGTTTACAACAGTTACCTTTTTAATTTTCTCTAAATTAACCAAGGTTTGCGGTAATGTATTTACTAAATCAACAATTCCATCATTTGCCCATTTTTTACTTTTATCACCTATCAATTCATACTCAAACGAGGTGTCGAATGATTGTTCTGCACGATTATTTTCATAATTGTATTCAATAGGGAAAAACTGATTGTTCTCAATTTGAGAAATGTGTTCTAATGCTGTTTTGATTTTTGGAATTAAATCTTCTGACGAATCGCCACTTCTATCTAAAACAATATCAAATTTTCTATGAATTCCATTATGAAAGACGAACCCTTTTACAGAAATTTTTCTCGATAAAAGGTGAGTGCTAATAAATCCTGTTCCAAATTTACCTGTTACTTCTTCGTTGCTGTTCGTTGAATCTTTAGAACTCACTTGTTGAATAAGTCCCATAATATTTTTCAAAGAGAACGGATTTCCGTTGTGCAGAAATTTTAATGAATTTTCGTTTAATTCAATTTTTATTGAAACTTCTCCAAATCTATTCGGAATATCTTTTGCATTTTGCATTAATTCCCAAACCCACCTTTTGGAAGATTGAGTTGGTGTTTCCATAACTTTCGATAAAATCTGTCTAATTTTATCAGCAGTTAATTTTCGATTATTATGTTTTTCAATTTCTTCGGGCGTTAAATCTCTTTCCATTAATATTGTATTCTCGGTTTTTTTTTAATTCTGACTAACGTCAAAATTCTGCACTCAAATTAGGCAAGTTGCAAAACCCAACGTCTTCTGGTTTTATGTCAAATTTAATAAT
>JAFGXO010000237.1 GCA_016936595.1 Bacteroidales bacterium
TTATTGTGAGCTAAAAAATAATTGTAATTTTGCTGAACAATAGGTTTCAAATATTTACAAATATATCTAACAGTAAAAATAAAACTTTCAAAACAAAAAATATATGTCAGATAATAAAATAATTTTTTCGATGGAAGGAGTAAGCAAAACTTTCCCACCACAAAAAACAGTTTTAAATAATATATGGCTCTCCTTTTATTACGGAGCTAAAATAGGAGTTTTAGGGCTTAACGGATCCGGGAAATCCAGCCTTTTAAAAATTATTGCCGGTATAGACACAAACATAGAGGGCAAAGTAACTTTTGATAAAGAATATAAAATTGGTTTGTTGGAACAAGAGCCAAAACTTGATGAAAATAAAACTGTTAAAGAAATTGTTCAAGAAGGAGTTCAGCATATTGTTGATGTTGTAAAAAAATACGAAGATTTGTCGATGAAACTTGCCGAGCCAATGTCCGATGATGAAATGATGCAAGTTATTGAAGAACAAGGCGAATTGCTTGAACATATGGAGCATCTTGATGCGTGGAATTTAGATAATACATTAGAACAAGCAATGGATTCATTACGACTTCCGCCCGATAATGCAAAAATTTCTGTTTTGTCCGGAGGTGAACGCAGAAGAGTTGCTCTATGCAGATTATTACTTAGTAAACCTGATATTTTATTATTAGATGAGCCCACTAACCACCTTGATGCCGAAAGCGTAAATTGGTTAGAGCAATATCTTAAAACTTTTCAGGGAACTGTTATTGCTGTTACTCACGATAGATATTTTTTGGACAATGTTGCAGGTTGGATTCTTGAACTTGATAGAGGCGAAGGTATTCCTTGGAAAGGTAATTATAGTTCTTGGCTTGAACAAAAAGCTAAACGATTAGAAAATGAAGAAAAAGCTGAAAGTAAACGACAAAAAACCTTGCAGCGTGAATTAGATTGGGTAAGAATGAGTCCTAAAGCACGCCAAGCAAAAGGTAAGGCAAGACTAAAAGCTTATGAAAGTTTATCGAG
This sequence comes from Bacteroidales bacterium, assembly GCA_016936595.1. Classification (GTDB taxonomy): domain Bacteria; phylum Bacteroidota; class Bacteroidia; order Bacteroidales; family JAFGUD01; genus JAFGUD01. Next base: position 1,012 of record JAFGXO010000237.1, read on the forward strand.
TGTTGAAATAAAAGAAAAAGAAGCAAAATTAGAACTTTTTATCCCTCCCGGAGAACGATTGGGCGAAGCTGTTATTGATATTAAAAATATATCAAAAAGTTATGATAATAGAATTTTAATCGAAAATTTGAGTTTTAATGTTCCTCAAAATGCTATTGTTGGTATTATTGGGCCTAATGGTGTTGGAAAAACTACTCTTTTTAGAATGATAATGGGCGAAGAAAAACCCGATTCAGGAAATATTTCAATTGGAGCTACTGTTAAATTTTCGTATGTTGATCAAACTCATAAGGATTTAGATCCGGAAAAAACTATATACGAGGTGCTTAGTAATGGGGCTGATTTTATTAAAATTGGAAATTCTGAAATTAATTCTCGTGCATATCTTGGTAAATTTAATTTTAAAGGAGCTGATCAACAGAAAAAAGTTGGTGTGTTATCCGGCGGTGAACGAAACAGATTGCACTTGGCTATGACTTTAAAGGAGGGTGCAAATGTGATTTTACTTGATGAGCCAACAAACGATATAGATGTTAACACTCTTAGGGCTTTAGAGGAAGCTCTGGAAAATTTCGCCGGAACAATATTGTTGGTTTCGCACGATCGTTGGTTTATCGACAGATTAGCTACTCATATTTTATCTTTTGAAGATGACGCTAATGTTGTGTTTTTTGAAGGTAATTTTACCGATTACGAAGAAAGGAAAAAAGCCCAATATGGAGATGTTGCACCTAAACGTCCTCGATTTAAAAATTTGATGTAAAACAATATTTCCTTTTTAAGTATTTTTTTAAAATCGTTACTTTATTTTTTGTAACGATTTTTTTTATTTTATTAAAAGCATAGTTTCTTTTTTAAACCATGAATTTAAATAGTTTTAATAAATGAGTTAAATTTGCCGCATAAAAATCAAAATTATATTTTTGGATTTAGATTAAATATAAAGGCTCTATAAATTAGCTTTTGGCTGAAAAAAAATGCATATTCATCAATAAGCCAATTGTTTACCCTAAACTGCAAATCTTTAATGCCTTTTAATATTAAAACATTATTTATAGTAATCAATTATAAAAAAACTGATTATGAGCAATTTGATATTAGAAAAAGTGTCTTATAAAATCAATAAAGATAATATTATAGTAGATATATTTGACGATTGGATTAGAGCCGCTGTTACAGGAAAAGCAAGTAATCTTGCAGATTTAAATAATGTGATAGGAAAAAATATTTTATCTTACTTCCATAATGATACAACTCAAATGTACTACAATACAGTTTTTCAAAAGTGTAGGCTTTTGCAGCAAAAACATTCTTTAGAATATCGTTGCGATTCACCAACACATAAGAGATACATGAAAATGGAATTAGTTCCTTTTGCAAATAAAGATATTAATATATTAAATTATCTCCTAAAAGAAGAACCGTTTTCTTACCCGATCTACATTCATGAAAGCACCAAAAATAACAAAACCTTATATAATATCCGCTGTAGCATCTGTAATAATATTAAATTAAAAGGCGAAAATCAATGGATTAAACCTGATGCATTAACAAAAGTAGAAGAACAAAGTTTGTTTGTTATACATAGTGTTTGTCCTGATTGCCAAAAAAAGGAATGGAGAATTGAAGCCAAATAAAATTGTTACAGCTGTTTATTCAAAGTTTTAACCAAAAAAGAAGCCGACAAAATATTTGCCGGCTTAAAGGAAATTGTATTTATTATTAAGAAATTTTTTCTTTCTTAATTACTTTAACCGAGTTTACAACACCGTTGTCAACTATTTGGATAAAGTGCATTACATTAGCATATTGACTTAAGTCAACTGTTGTTGTTCCTGAAGTCGCATTTATTGTTTGTAATACTATTTCGTTAATATCCCTAATTTAATAATGCTAAATATCTTAAATACGCAAATTTATGATAAAAGTTAAAAAAAATATAAATTTTGATTTTTCTTTAAAATTTCTTTCTTTTGTTTATTGATATTGATTTAGTTAATAAATATGAA
>JAFGXO010000238.1 GCA_016936595.1 Bacteroidales bacterium
TATTCAAATATTATTAAATCTAATTATAAATTTAAGAAAGCAAAAGCTTCAAAAACAAGAATTGGAAATATTGTAATGTTTCATACAGGGCGAGTAGGTAGCACAGTTCTTGCCGACCTACTTTTTCAGCACTCAGACGTTCAGTGGGACGGTGAAATATTTATAAAAAAAGAGTATTATTCCGATGAATTTATTCTAAATCCATTATTTTTTTTAAATTTAAGAATGTATCAAAAAAAAATTGATTTTTATGGTTTTGAAGTAACTGACAGGCAAATAAAAAATAAAATAAATCAATCAATAGATGAATTTTTTGAGAGTTTAGAAAACCTTGATTTTAAATATTTTATTCATTTAAAAAGGAAAAATTATTTGAAACAATATATTTCAGTTGTAAGAAAACGAGAGTTAAAATTGTGTCATATTGAAGATAACTCCTCAATATCTAAAACTATCTATTTGAATATTAAAAACGATAAATTTAGAAATAATACAGGCAATATTATAGAAAATTTTGAGAAATTAGACCAATATTATGATAAATTAGAGAAGCAAATTTTGAATAAAAAATCATTATTTTTAACTTACGAAGATGATATTTTACCTAATCCCAAAATTGCATATAATAAAATATGTGATTTTCTGAACATCAAGAATGAAAATCCGGTCGTGAACCTTAAAAGAACAAATCCTTTTCCGCTTAAAGATGTTATAGAAAATTATAACGAAGTTGAAAGTTATTTAAAAGGAACAAAATACGAATGGATGCTTTACGATTAAAATTTTTATTATGAAAATTGCAATATATTATCCCAAAAAATTCCCTGCTTTTAGCATAAAAATATATACTGATATTTTGATAGAAGAACTTGCTATAATGGGAGTGGAATTTGTAAAATTTACTAATTTTGAAGCTATTAATCAAGAAGTTGATTTAATTTGGGATACTCAAACCGGAGGAGGAAATCCTACTTTTTTAAATAAAAAATACGATGTTCCAACAGTAATTACAATGCACGGAGCAGCTTTGTTTTCTTTGCCAATAAAAGATAATATTTATAAACTAAAAACTGCATTTAGGATAATCTTAAACAGAAATAAATATAAAAAAACATGGGATAAAAAAATAAATTTTATTGATAAAACAATTTCTGTATCTGAATTTGGAAAAACCGAAGCAATAAAATATTTGAAATTTCCTAAAAATAATGTTATACCTATTTATCATGGTGTAAACCAGTCTTTTTATTTAGAAAATGGAACATCAAATTTATCAAAACAAAAAATATTTTTGCATATATCCCAATTTCAGCCAAAAAAAAATCTTGACAGAATTATAAAAGCATTTATAATTGCAAATAAAAAAATATCATCTATTAAACTAAAAATTATTTGTCCGGGTTACCCAAAAACAAAAAATATAAAAAATATAGAAATAATAAATACTTATACAGGTAGAAATAAAATAGCAGAATATTATCAAAATTCTTATGCTTTTATTTTTCCATCTTTGCACGAAACTTTTGGATTGCCAATTCTTGAAGCTATGGCAAGTGGTTTGCCTGTAATAACTTCAAAAACAACTGCTTGTGGCGAAATTGCCGGCGAAAATTCAATTCTTGTAAATCCGCATAGCATTTCAGAAATATCAAATGCAATTATTGAACTTGGACAAAATGAAGAGCTGGCTAAGCAATTATCAATTAAAGGAATAGAATATTCTAAAAAATTTACTTGGAAAAAATCTGCTCAAGAGCATTTGTCCGTATTCAAATCATTAATACAAAATTAAGCTATTAGCATTAAATATATAACAAATGAAACAACTTGATTTTATGTGTATTGGGGTTCAAAAGGGTGCAACAACTTCAATTCATCAAATATTAAAACAGCATCAACAAATTTTTTTACCTTCTGTTAAGGAAGTTCAATACTTCGACAGAGACGAAAATTTTCTGCAAGGAATAAACTGGTATGCCGAACATTATAAAGATGTAACATCAGAAAAAGCTGTTGGAGAAGTTTGCCCAAGCTATATTTATGATGAAAAATGCCCTAAGCGAATTTTTGATTATATTCCTAAACTAAAACTTATTTTAATATTACGAAATCCTGCCGATAGAGCTTTTTCGCAATATAAAATGAGAGTTGGCAGAGGCGATGAAAAAAGAAAATTTAAAGATGCAGTAAAATCCGAACTTCAAAAAATTAAAAATAAAGAGAATTATCCTTTACCGGAACATTATATTGCTCGTGGTTTTTACGATAAACAAATTATTAGATATTTTGAGCTTTTTGACAAAAAAAACATACTAATTTTGTTTTTTAAAAAAGATTTTTTAGATAACAAAAAAGAAACTATTAAAAAAATATTAGATTTTATTGAAGTAGATTCAAATGTTAATTTGCCTTTAAACATTAAAGCAACACCCGAAGTTAATTGGAAAAATAAAAAAGTAGATAAACTTCTTAATACTGCAAATCCAATAAATCAATTTGCAAAAAAAATAATTCCAAGCAAAAAAACACGAATAAAAATTAAATACTTTTTTTCTAATATTAATCAAAAAGCAACAGCAGATAAATCTGAACTTGACGAAATTAAACCTTTTTTAATTAATGAAGTTTATAAAGAAAGCATTTTAAATTTAGAAAAATTAATTGACAAAGATTTAAGTAGTTGGTTAAAATAATATATTATAATATGATAATTTCACACAAACATAAATTTATTTTTATAAAAACAAAAAAAACAGCAGGAACATCAATTGAAATAGCTCTTAGTTCTATATGCGGCAAAGATGACATTATTACCCCTATTTCGCCAAACGACGAAGACGTAAGACGTGAATTGGGATACCGAACTGCTCAAAATTATTTAATTCCATTTAAAAATTATTCAGCAACAGATTATTTCGAGTTTATAAAAACAAGAAGAAAAAAAAAGTTTTATAACCATATTTCAGCAAAAGAAATAAAAGAAAATATTGATGAAAATATTTGGAATACTTACTATAAATTTGCTTTTGACAGAAATCCTTATGATAAAATAGTTTCATTATTTTATTGGAGGAAGGCAGATGCAGAATATAAAACAATTGCTGAATTTTTAAAATCAGGCGTTTTAAGTAGAATACAAGGTTATGATATTTACTCAATAGATAAATTAGTAGCAGTTGATAAAGTTTATAAATATGAAAATTTAAATGAATCATTAATTGATATTTCAAAAAAATAGGTTTGTCTAATTTTTTAAAAATGCCAGATTATAAAGCTAAATCTGGAACTCGCAAAATTAAAAGTTATAAGGAAATTATTGATAAAGAGGCTATTGAGATAATAAAAATTGCATTTGCAAGAGAAATAGAGTTGTTAAAATATAAATATGAAATAAATGACTAAACCTAATTTTTTATGCGTTGGAGCCCAAAAAGCGGGAACAAGTTCTATTCACAATATTTTAAAACAACACTCGCAAATATTTTTAAGCGAAAGAAAAGAAATTCATTTTTTTGACTGGGAAGAACATTTTACTTTAAATAAAGAATGGTATTTTGACCATTTTAAATTGGCTGAAAATGAGCTTGTTATTGGAGAGTTTACTCCAACATATATGTATGTTGAAAATGTAGCCCAAAGAATTTTTAACTTATTAGGAAAAGATATTAAGTTTCTTTTTGTACTTAGAAATCCGGCAGATAGAGCTTTTTCTAACTATAAAATGATAGTTGGACGAAAAGAAGAACCGAACTCTTTTAAAAAAGCTGTTAAAATTGACTTGAAAAGAATGAAAAATAAATCGGATTATCAAGTTGATTGGCATTATATAAACAAAGGTTTTTACGATGTTCAAATTATGGAATATTTAAAATATTTTCCCATCGAAAATATGCTTTTTATTCTTTTTGAAGAAGATTTTTTGCAAAACAGAAATAAAACTTTTGAAAAAATATACGAATTTTTAGGAGTTAAACACGAAAATATAAGCGTAAATGTTAAAATTACACCTCAAACTAAATTTAAAAGTAATAAAGCCGAAAAAATATTAAATTCGGCTCACCCAATAAATCAATTTGCAAAAAAACTAATCCCAAGCAAAAAACTTAGAACTGATATTAAATATTTTTTCACAAAACTTAATCACAAACCAACTGCCAGCAACAAAGAATTAGATGAAATGCGACCTTTTTTAATAAATGAAATTTATAAAGAAAGCATATTGAATTTAGAAAAATTGATAAACAGAGATTTGAGTTCGTGGCAAAAATTTTAAAATATGAAACCAATAATAATTATAGGAATGCACCGTGCCGGCACATCGTTGCTTACACGAATTTTACAACAATCGGGTGTTTTTGCTGGAAACGATTTGGATAGCAATAACGAGTCGCAATTTTTTTGCAAACTAAACGATTGGGCTTTTTATCAGGCAGGTGCAACTTGGGATAATCCGTATAATATGCAATTTTTAACAAGTAATTTTATTGACGAAATTGCTGAAAATTTTCAAAAACATCTTCAAAATAAAAGTGTTAAAAAATACAATAACAACTTTAAAAAACTACGAAATTCTGATGAATTATGGGGCTGGAAAGACCCTCGAAATACTTTTACCTTAAATATTTGGCAGAAAATATTCCCCGATGCTAAAATAATTCACATTTACAGAAATCCTATTGATGTTGCAGAAAGTTTACGAAAACGTGAACAAATTTTTCAAAAGACAAAGGGTACACAAACAAAAACGGGAATTAAGAAAAAAATTAAAGAATTTAAACTCATTAAAAATCGCCTGTATTCTCAATCATTGCGGGTAAATGATATACAAGAAGGTGTAAAATTATGGGCTGATTATACTGCAAAAGCATTATCTGTTTCAGAAAATTGTTTGCATTTATCTTACGAAAATTTACTTGAAAATACTGAAACAGAACTACTTAAAATTTATGAATTTATAAAAATTGATAGCAACAACTTTATTAAAACTATTTTGGCAGGCATAAACAAAAGTCGTAAAACTGCATTTGTAAATAATGAAAAATTAATAAAAGAATATAGAAAAATACAAAATTTAGAACTTATTAAAAAGTTAAATTACGATGATTTAGTTTGATTTTTTATCAAAATCTTACCAGTTTTTCGTTCTTTTTTCCAAAATTTGCGTTTTAAAAATTTTCGCAAATGTTTTGCCCATTCGCTTGTTGTTGTAAGTTGTCCTTTCTTTTTGTTAGCCATTATTTTCCGAGAATTACTTTCAAACTAATTATTGCTTACTTATTTTGCGAACGGTTTTACCCCGAATTATTAACTTCGTTGAGCTCACCTGCTTTACGCACAAAAACACTAAGGTAAAATTGCAAGGTCGGTAAATATAAAGATAAAGATTTAATTTTCAAAAAATTACATAAATTACCCCTTCCTTTTAACAACTCAAATTAGACATATTAAATCTAAATTCCAACTTTTTATTATTTATTAAACAAAGGGATTCTCCAAATAACATTGCGAGTTAGTTATTATTTATTTGTTTTATAAAACATTATAATTGTTAAATTTGCAAAAAATTCAACTAATAAAAATGATTTATTTTTCACCCCTACAAGGCATTACTGATTACAAATTTAGAAATGCATTTAATAAATATTTTAGTGATATCAACAAGTTTTTTTCTCCATACATCAGATTATCAAACAAA
>JAFGXO010000042.1 GCA_016936595.1 Bacteroidales bacterium
ATTCGTAAAGGTTTTAAAAGTAAAATTAAGGAATAAAAAAACTGTAAGTGATTTAAAATAATCAACTTACAGTTTTTGTCGGGGTGAAAGGACTTGAACCTTCGACCACTTGTACCCCATACAAGTACGCTAGCCAACTGCGCCACACCCCGATTTAGAGTTTGCAAATTTAATCCGTTTTTTTTATTTACAAAAATATTTTACCAACCTAAATTGTCTTTTACTCTATCAAAAAAAGATTTGTCTAATTTTGCATTAAAATTTTCTGATGTTTGAAGTTTTTGTATTGCTTTTTTCTCTTCTTTATTCAATGTTTTTGGGATATAAACATTAACTTTAACAAGCAAATCGCCAATTCTTGATGAACCATATACCGGTAATCCTTTGTTTTTTAATCTAAGAGTTTTTCCGGGTTGTATTCCGGGTTCGGTTTTTATTTTAACAGTACCTTCAACTGTAGGTACTTCTATCTGGCTACCAAGAATTGCATCGGGAATGCTTAAAACTAAATTATAAACTAAATCGCTGCCCTGACGAATAAGTTCTTCGTGCTCAGCTTCTTCAAAGGTAACAATTAAATCGCCGTTTGGACCTCCTCTTCTACCGGCTTGTCCTTTCCCTCGCAAGGTCATTTGCATTTCGTCTGATATTCCTGCCGGAATGTCTATTGATACAATTTCTTCGCCTCTAACAATTCCTTCGCCATTACAATGAGGACAAGAATTTACAGGAATTTTGCCTTCGCCATTACAAGTTGGACAAGTTGTAGTATGTTGCATTTGTCCTAAAAAAGTATTAGTTACTTGTGTAACTTGTCCCATTCCTCTACAGGTTGTACAGGTGTTTAATTTGCCGTCTTTAGCTCCTGTTCCGTTACAATGTTCGCAAGCAATATATTTTTTAAGCTTAATTTTTTTGCCTTTTATTCCGTTAGCAATATCTTTCAGATCAACTTTAAGCTTTATTCGCGAGTTTGCTCCCCGAGGCTTACGTGAACCGCCTCCTCTGGCTCCGCCAAATCCACCAAAAAATGAACCGCCGCCACCAAATACATCTCCAAATTGGTTAAAAATATCTTCAATATTCATTGAAAAACCACCTCCGCCACCACCGGCTCCTTGATTTAATCCGGCATGACCAAATTGGTCGTATCGTTGACGTTTTTGCTCATTGCTTAAAACCTCGTAAGCTTCTGCCGCTTCCTTAAATTTTGTTTCTGCTTCGGTATCGCCCGGATTTTTATCGGGGTGATACTGTATTGCTTTTTTACGGTAAGCTTTTTTTATTTCTTCTGCTGAGGCACTTTTATTTACTTCAAGTACTTCGTAATAATCTCTTTTAGACATAATTTTTTTGCTTTTATTTTACTGTGCAACAACAACTTTTGCAAATCTTAGTACTTTGTCGTTTAGTTTGTAACCTTTTTCTACCACGTCAATTATTTTACCTTTTTGTTCTTCGTTTGGAACTTGTGCTATGGCTTCATGAAAGTCGGTATCTAACGGCATATTAATTGCTTCTATTTCCGTTACTCCGCGTTGTTTTAGAAAATCTCTAAAATTGTTGTAAATTAATTTAACTCCTTCTGTCAAAGCGTCAAAATCCGAAGCTTCGTCTAACGATTTTAAAGCTCTTTCAAAATTGTCAATTACGGGTAAAATATTTTTTAATACATCTTCGCCGCCGCTTTTTATGATATCCATTTTTTCTTTTAACGTACGTTTACGGTAATTGTCGTATTCAGCAATAATGCGTAAATGTTTGTCATTTAGTTCGTTGTATTTTTTTAGTAATTCGTCATATTCGTTGTTTTCTTCTATTGTTTCGGTGCTTTCTTGTTGAGTTTCTTCTTTTTCTTCAACAACTTCGTTTTCATTTTGATTTACAACTTCATTTTCTTGCAAATCTTTTTCTTCTTTTTTTGAAGAAACTTCTTCTTTTTGATTTCTATCTTTCTTTTTACTCATAATTTTTACTAAGTTAAATGTTTGTGATTTTTTTGAATTTTTAAAGTCAATTTGTTTGTTTAATTTAACTGTGGCAAAATTTTAAAACTATTTTCCTTTAACAAACAATTTGCCATACCTTAAATTTTCTAAATATAGGTTAAAAATTCAGTTTTTATATGTAAAAAACGTCATTTTGGCAGTTTGTCGAGTTACTAAATACTTAACTCTTCATTCAAAAAAACTTATTTTCCCAATAATCTGAACATATTGCTTTTATATGCTTCAACTCCGGGTTGAATAAACGGGTGAACATCAATAAACATAGCACTAATTCCGCAGGCTTTTTCAAAGAAATAGATAAGTTGCCCAATGGTATTTTCGTTAATTTCGGGAATATCAATTATGATGTTAGGAACTCCGCCACTTAAATGTGCTTCAAGTGTTCCTTCCAGGGCTTTTTGATTAACATATTCCAGGCTTTTGCCATTTAGATAATTTAAGCCGTCAAGATTTTCATCTTCTTCAGAAATAATAATTTTTTCAGGGTGTTTTTGAATGTTGAATATTGTTTCAAATAATAGTCGTGGCCCATCTTGTACATATTGTCCCATTGAGTGTAAATCGGATGTAAAATCAACCGATGCGGGATAAATACCTTTTCCTTCTTTCCCTTCGCTTTCGCCGTAAAGTTGTTTCCACCATTCTGCAAAAAAGTGAAGTTTGGGGTTATAATTAGCTAATATTTCAATTAAATAACCTTTTTGAAGAAGAATATTTCTGGCAACAGCGTATTGAGCTGCTAAATTTTCATCAAACAAGACTTCGTTTTTACTATTTTTGAGCATTAAATTTGCTCCTGTCATCAATTTTTTGATGTCAAAACCAGCAAAAGCTATTGGAAGTAATCCAACCGGTGTTAAAACAGAAAATCTGCCGCCAATATCATCTGGAATTACAAATGTTTTAAAACCAAGTTTTTGAGACATTTTTACTAAAGCTCCTTTTTCTTTGTCGGTTACTGCTACAATGCGTTTTATTGCTTCGTCTTGTCCAACCGTTTTTATAAGTAAACTTTTTAGAACTCTGAATGAAATTGCAGGTTCTGTTGTTGTTCCCGATTTTGATATAACACAAATCCCGAACTTTTTGTCGTTTAGATATTCTGTTAACTCAACTAAATATTCTTCGCTGAGGTTTATTCCTGCAAAAATTACTTTTGGTTGGTCAAAATTTCCTGCAAGTGCAGAAATAACTGCTTTTGCTCCCAAATATGAACCTCCAATTCCTACAACTATCAGTAAATCAACGCGTTTTTTTAGTTCTTCTACTGTATTTTGTATTTCGTTCAAAAAATCTTCTGATGTAGTTTCCGGTAAGTCGTTCCAACCGGTATATCCTTTGTATTTTCCTTCGGGATTATTTATTTCTTTGTTAAATTCTAATGCTTTGTTTTTTAATGAATTGTATTCTTCTTTATTTATAAATTTGAATACATGATTTAAATTAAGATGTATTTTTTCCATAATGATTTTTTTACAAAATTAAAAAATTAGTTGAAAACTATTGATTGTTTAAAAAGTTTTGTGTTTTTACAATTCACAATACTCTGTCGAAGTGTCAGTGTTTTTGTATTCTTTATTCATAATTATTATTAACAAAATTTTTTAATTTATATTTGCACAAATTTACCGTTTATGTACAAAAAAGAAATTGAAATTTTAAAGGAATTTATGACCGAAAATCGTTTTGAGAGATTTGAAAACGTTTTAGAAAACAGAACGCGTTATGCAACAGTTGTTTTAGAAGATATTTATCAACCTCATAATGCAAGTGCAGTGTTGCGTTCTTGTGAGTTGTTTGGGGTACAAGACGTTCATATAATTGAAAACTTAAATAAATATTCAGTTAATCCAGATGTGGCTGTAGGTGCTTCTAAATGGTTAAATTTACACAAGTATAATAAGCTGGAAAACAATACATCAGATGCAATAAACTCTTTAAAAAATGAAGGTTATAGAATTGTTGCAACCACGCCTCACACAAATGATGTAAAATTAAAGCAGTTTGATGTAACAAAAGGAAAATTTGCCTTGGTTTTTGGTTCTGAAATGCCCGGAATTACAGACATAGTAATTAATAATGCCGATGAATTTTTGAGAATTGACATGTACGGATTTACCGAAAGTTTTAATATTTCTGTTTCGGTAGCAATAATTTTACATGAATTAATAGAAAGAATGCATAAATCAGATGTGATTTGGAAACTTTCGGAAGCAGAAAGAAATGAAATAATGCTAAAATGGCTCAAAAGCACCGTAAAAGATGCAGATAATATTTTAAAATTGAAAAGATAAAAAGAGAACTAAATTCCAAAACCTGCAACCCGAACCCCGAAACTTGAACCCCGAACCCTGAAACCTGTAACCTGTAACCCGAAAAACCGAAATCAAAAATGGCAGATCAAAAATTTCAATTAGTATCAGATTATAAACCCTCCGGCGACCAACCACAAGCAATAAAAGATATTGTAGATGGAATTAAAAAAAACGAAAAACATCAAATTTTACTTGGAGTAACCGGATCCGGAAAAACTTTTACAATAGCCAATGTTATAGCAAGGCTTAATCGTCCGGCGTTAATACTGAGCCACAATAAAACACTTGCTGCTCAACTATATGGCGAGTTTAAATCGTTTTTTCCGCATAATGCTGTCGAATATTTTATTTCGTATTACGATTATTATCAACCCGAAGCCTATATTCCATCGGTTGATAAATATATTGAAAAAGATCTTGCGATTAATCAGGAGATTGAGAAACTAAGAATAAGTACAACAACTTCTTTGCTTTCGGGCAGAAGTGATGTTATTGTTGTAGCTTCTGTTTCGTGTTTGTATGGTATTGGCAACCCCGATGATTTTCATGAAAATATAATTGAATTAAAAATTAAACAAAAATTTTCTCGCACACATTTTTTGCGTTATCTTGTTGACAGTATGTATTCAAGAGACGATATTAATTTTCAGCACGGCAAATTTAGAGTTAAAGGTGATAGTGTTGATGTGTTTTTGGCTTTTGGAGATATTGCATATAAAATTGTGTTTTTTGATGACGAAATTGAAGAAATATTTTCTTTTGATCCTGTAAATAATAAAATTTTACAGCAACATGAAACTGTGAGGATTTTTCCTGCTAATATTTTTATGACAACAAGAGATAAGCTAAAAGGTGCTATTCACGATATTAGAATGGATTTAGGAAAACAAATTGTTTCTTTTATTGACCAAGGAAAAGAAATTGAAGCAAAGAGAATAGAAGATCGAGTAAATTTTGATTTGGAGATGTTGCAAGAACTTGGATATTGCCCCGGCATTGAAAATTATTCGCGTTATTTTGACGGCAGAAAACCAGGCTCTCGTCCTTTCTGTTTACTTGATTATTTTCCTGATGATTATCTGACTATTATCGACGAAAGTCATGTTACTTTACCGCAAATTAGGGGAATGTACGGCGGTGATTTTTCCAGAAAACGAACTTTAATTGAATATGGTTTCAGATTACCGGCTGCTTTTGATAATCGTCCTTTAAAATTTGAGGAATTTGATTTGCTCTCAAAACAAATGGTTTACATGAGTGCAACGCCTGGTGACTACGAACTTCAAAAAACCGAAGGTGTTGTTGTTGAGCAAATTGTAAGACCAACCGGACTTCTTGAACCTGTTATCGAAATTCGCCCTACTATTAATCAAATTGATGATTTGTTAGACGAAGTTAGTAGAATTGTTGAAAAAAATGAACGTATTTTGGTTACTACTTTAACTAAAAGAATGGCCGAAGATTTAACTTCATTTTTACTTAAAATAAACATTAAAACAAGTTATGTGCATTCTGATGTTACTGCATTAAAACGTGTTGAAATAATGGAAAATTTACGCAAAGGAGAAATTGATGTTTTGGTTGGCGTTAATTTATTAAGAGAAGGTTTAGATTTGCCCGAGGTTTCGCTTGTTGCTATTCTTGATGCTGATAAAGAGGGGTTTTTGCGTTCCGAAAGAGCTTTGACGCAAACTGCTGGTAGAGCAGCACGGAATATTAATGGAAAAGTTATTATGTATGCCAATAAAATAACTAATTCAATCCAACGTACTCTTGACGAAACAAACAGAAGAAGAGCTAAGCAAGTAAAATATAACGAAGAAAATAATATTACACCAACTCAAATTGTGAAATCGCAAAGTAAGCTTTTTGGTAAAACAAGCAATGCGTCTTCTTATAATTTGAATGATGATGACACCGGCAATAACGTAGCAGCCGATCCGGTAGTAAGGTATATGGGTAAACATGAGTTGATCAAAGCCATAGAAAATGCTAAAAAAGAAATGGAAAAAGCTGCTAAAATTCTTGATTATTCTAATGCTAAAATTTATCGCGATGAAATGTTTATGCTGCAAGATGTTTATAACAAAAAATATGCAAAATAGTGTTTAATTAGTTTAATTCTAATTTAGTTAATTTGCCAATTTTTGATTGGTTAAAGTGTTAAATTAGTTAAAATTAAAAAAAATGGAAGAGTTACAAGGTTTAAATAATCTGTCAAAAATTGTTTATAACGACAACAAAAACAAAGGCTTTTGGGAAACTAAACGTGAAACGGGTACTATTTTAATGCTTATTGTTAGCGAAATTGCCGAAGCTTTGGAAGCCGACAGAAAAGATGTTTTTTTTGATCCTTCAAAAAATATTAAATGGAAAAATGATTGGCATAAAGCCCCTGAAAGTCAAGACATTAAAAATTTCAAGGAAAATGTTAAAGATACTTTTGAAGACGAAATTGCCGACACTTTTATTAGATTATTAGACCTTTGCGGGGCTCGTAATATTGATATTGAATGGCACATTAAACAAAAATTGGCTTACAATCGTACCAGAGAAAAGAAACACGGTAAAAATTATTAATTTCAAACTTAAATGCCTTTTAATAAAAAAAATACTTGTATGTTTGTAAAAATAAGCATATTTCATTATGTTTGAAAAATAAAATTTATCAAAAATAAATAGTTATGAAAAAAAGTTTGTTTTGGTGGTTGTCGGTTCCTGTTGTGCTCGGTGGTTATTTTTTAGTTAAAAAATTTAAAACAACTTGTGATAAAAATCTCGAAAAAATTTTAGCTGAAGATAAATCTTTTAATTACGACGAAAAATCAATTGCTGTAATTAAATCGCATGTTACTCGAAATATTAATCAATTAACCGAAAATTGTAATTGGTTTGCAATTGGAAAAACCGGTAAACCGAACTCTTTGTTTTATGATTTTGAGGTTAAAGAACTTTTTTTACTTGCTAAAAGTGCCGATGTTCTTAAAGTTCAGGAATTAGAGGACATTTACACCGAAAAATTTAAGGATAGTAATAAAACTTCTGAGCTTGAAAACAACGAAGATATTATTGAAACTGATGATGGTTTTTTCTATTTATATCTTGCAATTGGCTAAAATTTATTTTTTTGTTGTTTACATACTTCTTTTTATTTCCTTAAAAAAAATTAATGAGGTTTAGTTGTTAACTTGTTTATAGATAGATGTTTATGTTTGTTGTTTGGGGCGTATTTTTTTTTAAAAAATTCTAATATCTAAATAAAAATTAAAAAGCAATCGAATATTCGAGGTATAGTTGTAATTTTAGACTGAAAAAGTTTTATAAACACTAAAATGAAAACTATGAAAACGAAATCTTTATTTTTTATTGTATTTGTGATATTAAGCTCCGGCTTTTTAAATGCTCAGGTTTATAATGCTTGTAAAGGGCAAAATGCTGTTTATGAGGAAGTTTATGATGATCAAACCGGCGATGTTACTTATGTTCCGGTTACTACCGATCAGTACGGAAATGCTGCCGGAAGTCAATACGACTTAGCTATTGATAGTGCCTTTCAGGGTGAAACTATTGCTGTTATTCATCTTTATACCGGCGAAGGTTTTGACTTTAGTCTTCCGCTCTCGGCACTTAAACAAAAAGGTTTTGGTGTGTACAGATGGATGAATGCCCCGCCTCCTGCCGATTCTCTCCGAAAAGTGCTCGAAAACTGTTGTCAACTTTGGATTATTTCAAGTAGTTCTCAAATGTTAAATCAAGAACATATTGATGTGATAAAAGATTTTTTTGATGCCGGACATGGTGTTTATATTTGGGGTGATAACCAACCATATTATGCCGATGCAAATTATGTTGCTCAAGCTTTGTTTGGCGGACAAATGCTCGGAAATTATTTTGGTGATAAGGTTGTGGGTTTAAAAGAACGTAATACTATGGGCGGTTTAGTTCCTCGGCACCTTATTACAACAGGTTTACAATATGTTTACGAAGGCATAACTATTGCTACTATCCAAGAAAATCAAATGTTGCAACCTTTAATTTATAATTCCGAAGGTAATATTGTTGCAGCATATTATGAGCATGATGGTAAACGAGCTATTTTAGATGGAGGGTTTACTCGCTTATACGTGGCATGGGACAATGCCGGAACTGGTAGATATGTTAAAAATGCCGCAGCTTGGTTAGTCAATTATGAGCATTTTTACGATGAATAAATTCTTGTATGCAAAAAAATCCACTCACCTGAGTGGATTTTTTGTGTGCTATCTATTAATTATTCGGGTGTGTTATCAAAAAACTTGGGATTAATAATCAACATTGTATAACAAAAATAATTTTTCCCCATATCCGGATTGCTTCCATAAACCATGTGAACTTTTGTGTCAGATGGCATTGCATAAGAACCACCAATTTTAAAAATAATATTTGGAGCAAATTTATGAGTGTAAGAAACATCAAAGCTTGTTCCTAATGCCGCATCATAATATACATTGCCTCCGTTTGCATCAACTTCTTTTGTTACGTTTGTTGAAAGCATTGGCATAAATACGTTAAGATTAAACATTCTGCCTGGTTTTGGAGTAATTCCAATTTTAACAAAAGGATCCATAAAACCACCGCTTTTTGTTCCAACTTTTCCACTTGTTTGGTTTAAAAAATAATTAATGTTTCCTCCATAATATGGGAAACGAGTTGAATATAACATATCAAATGCATGTTGAACATTGTTGTAATCAGCATCAGTGTTAGAATAATCTTTTCCAGAAATTAATTCAGCTCCGGCAATAATTTCTAATTTTTTGTTCATTGCTCTAAATCCTAATTCAGCAGAAAGTAAGTATGCTGAAATTTGTTTGTAAGTAGATCCGTCAGCAACTCTACTCATGTCTGTACCATGTTGATAATAAGCAGATAAACCGGCAGTAATCCCATCAGTTGCTTTTTTTCCTTGATTAAGATGAAAAACTAAACCATGTGTTCCTTTAACTAACAATGGAATATCAGTGCGGCTTGTGTCTTGCTTTCCTGCCATGCTTGCTGTAATTGCAATGTAAGAATTGTCGTTTAATTGGTAATTAAAATTAATAAAATTTAGCATTTTAATTCTATCTGCATATATATTTGTAGAAATTTCAGCGTTTTTTGCTCCATCAGCATTGTACGATGCACCAAAATCTAAAGTAATTTTTCCGCTTTTGAATTGATATAATAATCCATCATAACTCATTCCTGTTGTCCCCCAGTTTCGTGTTGAGGTAATTCTCATGTCGTTGTAGTTCCATTGCTGACGCCCTAAAGTTAAACTTGATTTTCCGCCAATTTTTACTTTAAACCATGCTTCAAAAATATCTATAGCATTACTGTTTCCAATAATACCTGTGGCGTTATAAATATCATCAGATCCCCAAACTCTGGCATCTTGAAGCGAAAATCTTGTGTCAAATTTTTCACTTTTAAAGTTTAAATTAATTCTTGAGCGTTGATCAAATCCAAAAATGGCATCTGTATTTGCTTTAACAGGAACTTTATATCCGTGTAATGCTTGAAATCTGCTTCTGTATTCTCCGTCAATAACTAATTGTGCATTAATATACGAAATTGACAAAATAGTCAGAAAAATAAAGATTATACTTTTTTTCATAATTATTTGAGTTTATGTTTTTTTTTAAATCAGTTTTTTGAGTTTAAAAAAGTCGGGCAAAATAATGCCCGACCTTATTTTTTGTATTATCCACAACTTGGCCCGTCGCTTGTTGCATTAGGGTCAACTTCTTCTTCAATATATTCATAATTATTAATAGCTCCATCACCAAAAGCATGCCAGTCATTTGCTTTTAAAATATTGTGCATAAAGCTATTAGCACCAAAACCTAATGATTTTGCATCATATCCTAAAATAGTTAAATAGGCTGTAACAAATGCAGCGTGTTGTCCTGTAAAACAGTAAGTTACAACTGGTTTGTCGATTGGTAAAGTGTATAATGAAGCTGTGCTTGCAAGTGATTGTTTTGGAGTGTATTGGATAGCTCCTGGTATGTGTCCTTGATCGTATTTGTCTGTAGGCCAGTAGTTCATAATGTAATATTGGTTACCATTAACAAATAAATCTTCGGCTTTAACTAAATGGCTGCTGAATGGGCTTTCTAAAGCAGCTTGAGCTCTAACTTTTAAAATTTCTTGAGGGTCTGTTAATCCAGTGTTTAAAGTTGGATGATCGCCTGCCGGGTTCATTGCATTCCCTGCTGTTTCTAATTGATCCTCGTAATCTGATGATATTTTTGCACTCCATAAATTTTGTGCGAAAACAGGATTCCATGAGCTCATTCCAAATTTTAATGCATAAACATTATCATAACCTAATATTCTTAATACGCTTGTTGCATAGCTTGCAGATTGGCCTGAATAACAAACAAGAATTATTTTGTCATAATCTGCAGGTACTATTTGATTTTCAAAATAATCAATTAAATCTGCTGATTTGATATTGGTTGCATGGTCGATATGACCTGACAGAAAATCAACTTCTCCTCTTAAATCAATAACTTTATATTTTGCGTTATCAATATTTTCATAAACATCTGTTGCACTTATCATTGCAGGTACTTGATCTCCATTGATAAAGTTGCCGTTTGTTTCTAAATATTGTACTAATACTTCAAATTCATTTACTTCAACTGTTGCTGTTGAATCTCCATTTGTTGAGTTATCTCCTTCACTTCCACAGCTTGTTGCAAATAAAAAAGCTGTTAAAATAAAAGATAAAAATAAAACAGAATACTTTTTCATAATAATTGTTTTTTTGGGTTTTAAAATATATTTTAATGCAAATATGTCGGAGTCTAACCTTATTTTTAATGATAAAAATCAGTAATTTGAAAAATTGATTGAAAACATATTCTATAGTTGTTTATTAAGTGATTTTATTTTTAAAATTAAGTGATTGATATGCAGTAATAATCAACAATTTTTGATATGTTGATGTTGTTTTTAAATATTATAAATATTTTTGTAAGCTTATTTTTTTGTCTTTTGTTTGATTAAATAATTAATTTAATTTTTATTTTGTATTTTTTTTTATTATTTTATTGTTTTTTAATTTATGTTATTCAAAATCTTTTATTGTGTTTTGTATAATGTTAACTTTGATATATGTAAACTTATGCTTTTAAACATCTTACGGATATTTTTTGTGAGGATTTTGTTCTTTTTTTAAATAAAGTTCAGAATTTATTTTTTGCTTAAATTTTTTTGTCGTAAAACATTATTCGCTGTTAAATATATTGTTTAATTTAATCACATTAGAGAATGATTTTCTATTTTGAAAGTTGAAAAATGCAATGTAAACAAATGTTAAGAGTACTTAGTTGCTAAATCATATAGTAGATCAATTTAAAACTAAAACATTATATATGATAGATTTTATTATATGTGAGCTTATTTTATATTTTAATTCTATTTCTAAAGCAACTTATTGCTTCTATTATTTCAAAATTTATGTTATTATTTTTTATAAAAGGAAACATTTTTTTTTACTTTTGCAAACTTGAAAGTTGTTAGTAATAGAGCTTAATTTTAATTTGTAACTCTACAAACTTGTGAACTTTATTAAAAAATTTAACTTGATAAACTTAATTATAATGACATCAAAAGAAATTAGACAAGCTTTTTTAGACTATTTTGAGTCTAAGCAACATAAAATAGTATCGTCGGCTCCGATGGTTGTAAAAGGTGACCCTACTTTAATGTTTACAAATGCAGGAATGAACCAATTTAAGGATATTTTTCTGGAACTTCGTCAACCCGATGCTAAAAGAGTTGCCGATTCTCAAAAATGTCTTCGAGTTTCCGGTAAACATAATGATTTAGAGGAAGTTGGCAAGGATACTTATCACCATACTATGTTTGAGATGCTTGGTAATTGGTCTTTTGGTGATTATTTTAAAGCCGAAGCAATAGAGTGGGGTTGGGAATTTTTAACCGAAATAATGAAACTCGATAAAAACAGACTTTATGCAACTGTTTTTGAAGGTGATATTGCTGATAATTTAGAAAAAGATACAGAAGCCGAAAATTTCTGGAAAAAATATTTACCCGAAGATAGAATTTTAAATGGTAGTAAAAAAGATAATTTTTGGGAAATGGGTGAAACAGGTCCATGTGGTCCATGTTCTGAAATTCATATTGATTTGCGCACCCAAGAAGAACGTCTTAAAATTTCGGGTAGAGAATTGGTTAATAAAGATCACCCGCTTGTAATAGAAATTTGGAATTTGGTTTTTATTCAATTTAACCGAAAACAAAGTGGTGAACTTGAACAACTGCCTAAAAAACATGTAGATACCGGTATGGGATTTGAACGTTTGTGTATGGCTGTTCAGGGTAAATTTTCCAACTATGACACCGATGTTTTTCAACCAATAATTTGCAAAATTGCTGAACTTTCCGGCTTTAAATATGGTGTTTCTGATGAAGTTGATATTGCAATGAGGGTTATTGCTGATCATTTTAGAACAATTGCTTTTTCAATTGCCGATGGTCAACTTCCGGCAAATGAAAAGGCTGGTTACGTTATTCGTAGGATATTAAGACGAGCAGTGCGTTATGCTTTTACTTTTTTGGAACAAAAAACTTCTTTTTTACATAAACTATTGCCTGTTTTAATTGAAGTTATGGGCGAACAATATCCCGAAATAACTCTTCAACAGCAACTTATCACTAAAGTTATCGAAGAAGAAGAACTTTCGTTTTTAAATACTTTAGATACGGGCATTCATCTTTTAAATAATGCTATCGAAATTTTAATTGCCGAAAAAGAAAATGTTTTAGATGGTAAGTTAGCTTTTACATTATATGATTCTTTTGGATTTCCCCCGGATTTAACTGAGCTTATTCTTTCAGAAAAAGGTTTTATGTTGGATAAAAAAGGTTTTGATGAACACATGAATGTTCAAAAAGATCGTTCAAGAAATACTATTAAGCAAGAAACTGATGAATGGATTAATGTTTATGATGATGATATTGAAGAATTTGTTGGCTACGACAGAACCGAAGCAAGAGTGAGAATTTCGAGATATCGTAAAGCTAAAGTTAGAGGTAAAGATGAATATCATATTGTTTTTAATTTAACTCCTTTTTATGCCGAAAGTGGTGGTCAGGTTGGTGATACTGGCTATTTTGAAGCCGACGGTGAAAAAATTGAAATATTTGACACTCAAAAAGAGCATAATCAAATAGTTCATGTAACTAAAAAAATACCTGGAAATATTAATTTAGAATTTAGGGCGGTTGTTAACTCAAAAAAACAAAAGCTTACTGCCGCAAATCACAGTGCTACTCACTTGCTCCATTTTGTTTTGCGTAAAGTTATAGGTGAGCATGTTGAACAAAAAGGTTCGCTGGTAGATTCTGAAAAATTACGCTTTGATTTTGCTCATTATCAAAAACTTACGGTTCAACAAATCAAGGAGGTTGAAAATTTGGTTAATGGTTTAATAAGATTAAATATTCCTTTAAGTGAGTTCAGAAATATTCCTATAAACGAAGCTAAAGATATGGGGGCTATGGCTTTGTTTGGCGAAAAATACGGTGATACTGTGCGGGTTATTCGTTTTGGTGAATCGGTTGAGCTTTGTGGTGGTATTCATGTTAATGCTACCGGCGAAATAGGCATGTTTAAAATTATTAGCGAAAGTGCTATTGCTGCGGGTATTAGAAGAATAGAAGCTATAACAGCTTTCGAAATTGAAAACTATATTAATGATCTTGAAAATACGATTGATTCTATTAAAAATGTTTTAAAAGTGCCTGATAAAATTGCTCAAAAAGTCGAAAAACTTGTTGAAGAAAATAAGACTCTTAAAAAGCAAGTTGAGTTAATGCAAAAAGAAAAAATAAAGTTTATCAAGCAAGATCTAAAAGCAAATATTCAAGAGGTTAATGGCATGAATGTTATTATCGCTAAACTTGATGCTCCAAATGCCGATTTTTTAAAACAGATAAGTTTTGATTTAAAAGGAGAGGTTAGTAATTTGTTTTTAACTTTTGCTGCCGAGTTGAACGGAAAGGCTTTTTTATCTGTTATGCTTGGTAATGAGCTTGTTGAAAAAGGGATGAATGCAAATACTATCATTCGCGAAATTGCTAAAGAAATTCAGGGAGGTGGAGGAGGACAACCATTTTACGCAACTGCCGGAGGGAAAAACCCTAAAGGCATTGAGGCTGCTCTTAAAAAATGCTTAGAAATAATATCATAGTTTGTTTTAGTTGAACTTATTAAAAACACCCCTATAGTTTGTTCTTTAGGGGTGTTTTTTTATTAATTTTTAAAAAAAATTACAGATTAAAAAAGTTATCCCAAACTTGATCGTGTGGTGGTTGAGCAAAAGCAATTATTTTTTCTTTAGAAACAGGGTGAATAAATTCAATTTGGCGAGAATGTAAGTGAATGCCGCCGTCTTCATTTGAACGTTTAGCTCCGTATTTTAAGTCGCCTTTTATGTGCAAACCAATTTTTGCTAATTGAGCTCTTATTTGATGATGTCTTCCTGTATGTAATTCAATTTCAAGCAAGTAATAAGTTCTGGACGCACCAATTAGTTTATAACTTAAGCTTGCTTCTTTAGCTTGTTTGCCTGGTTTATTGAATGCTTTTGTTTTATTTGTTTGTTTATCTTTTAGTAAATAATGTGTTAAAGTTCCATTTACCGGATCAGGAGCTTTGTCCACAACCGCCCAGTATGTTTTAACTATTTCGCGGGTATTAAATATTTTGTTTAATCTCTCTAATGCTTTGCTTGTTTTAGCCATAACAAGAACTCCGCTTGTAGGTCTATCTAAACGATGTGGTAAACCTAAATATATGTTACCGGGTTTATTATATTTTTTCTTTAAATACTCTTTTCCCATATCTAAAATTGTTTCATCTCCGGTTTTATCTCCTTGCGATAAAGTTCCTGCGGGTTTATTTACTATAAGCAGGTGATTATCTTCATGTAATATTTCTAATGCCATATTAAAATTTTTTGCAAAGTTAAATAAATCTTTGTTTAACGATGTCAATAAAAATTATTTTATTTTTGCCCACTAATTTAAACAACAAAAAATGAATTGGTTAACAATTTTGGGTTATTTTGCTTCTTTAATAGTGGCAACAGGAATGATGATGAGCTCGTTAAAGACTTTAAGATGGGTGAATTTATTTGGTGCTATTACTTTTTCAACTTATGGTTATTTAATTGGTGCTTTGCCGGTTGGAATATTAAATTCTTTTATAGTTACTATTGATATTTATTATTTGATCACTATTTATTCAAAAAAAGAATATTTTAAAACTTTGCCGGTGCGTGGTGATAATCTTTATTTATTGCAATTTTTAGAATATTATAAAAATGATATAAAAAAATTTTTCCCCGATTTTTATTATAAACCTGAGCTTAACAAATTTAGTTTTTTCATTTTAAGAGATATGGCTGTTGCAGGTATTGTTTTGGCAAGTGAATATGAACCCGAAACACTTAAAATTTCACTTGATTATACAATTCCTCAATATAGAGATTTTAAAGTTGGTAAATATGTTTATGATGTTCATATTCAGAAATTTATAGATGCCGGATATAAAATCCTTATTGCTTTTCCGTCGTCAAATAAGCAAAAAAAATATTTTTCTAAAATGGGTTTTATTGAAACTAACCACAATGGTAAAATTTCCTTCACAAAAAATTTATCATAAAAAAAAGGAATACCCCAAAACATAATGTTAAAGGATATTCCCCAGCTATGAACAAAAAAATCTTAATTCTGATTATGTCCGCAAGGATGACTACAGTTATGTGATCCTGTATTGGTGCTTGTATTAGCTACATACTCGGCAGTATAACCTTTATCTGTTAATACTTTTGCAACATCTGCTTTGGTAATTAAACTTTTGTTAAATTTTACAGTTACAATGTTTGTGATTAAATCTAAATTTGAACTTTGAACACCATCTGTGTTATTTAACGCTGTTTCGATTATGGTTTTACATTGATCACCTTGTGAATTTACTTTGTATTTTACTGTTTGTATAGGGTTATCTTTTGAACATTGTGAGTATCCTGTTACTTGTAGTGCTAAAAAAAGCACTAAAAAACTTGCTAAAATTTTCATTGTTTTCATAATTTTTGTGTTTTTTAAGTTATTTGAATTTTGTTTGTTGTTTTTTGTTATTGGTTGTGTTGTGTTTTTTTACAGCAATTAAACAAATTATAGCACCCTGTTTTGTTGCCTGCTCGTCCATTGATGTAATAACCCAAATTAAGTAAAATATCAACAATTTTTTTTATGTATTTTTTTGGTTTTTGAAAGTAACTGAAGTAATTTTGTGTTAGTATCAAGATTTGTTACAGATATTCCGTTTGTGTAAATCAATTAGCTTTCAACTCTGTCTTTCCTCGTGTTGCATTGAGCAAAGATAATAATTTTGCTGTTATAAATTTTTGACCTAATAGGGCAGTACTAAAATAAGTAAAAAAGATGGTTATTATTGATTTTATAAATTTTAAAAACAATAAAACATCTAAAAAAATACATATAATATCATAAAACAAGCTTGCAAGTTAGATCAAGAATTAATTTTGAATTCAAGATTTTTAAAGTTCGGTTGGTTAAAATGTGAGTTGAGTTAATTATTTTGGTAAATTCATTATCAAAATTTATTTTTTTGTAAAAAATATTAATTTTAAAAATCTCAATAAATTGAGCAGTAGAAAAAACATCAGAAATTTTTAAAAAAACGTTTTTAAAATTACAACATGAATGATTATGGGGATTTTTATTATGCTCTATAGTTAAAATATGCTTATCTGTGCAACAATTACTTGATTTAGAACATCTGATATCTGAGTGGTTATTATTCTGAAACTGTTTAGCTTGAGTGCTAATAAAACCAATTTTTTCTTCAATAATGCCACAACTTGTGCAAGTATGAATTTTAATATTAATTCCACTTGTTGAAATAAAAAAAATGGTGATAATTAAAAAAGAAAATATTTGCGTTAAAAATTTCATTAAATAAATTTTCCACAAAAATAAAGTAATAATTTTTAAAAAGCAAGTTTTATTTAGATTTATTCTAAATAATGTGTTTCGTATTCATTGGTAAAAAAAATAAAATACCAAATTCTTAGATATTACTATGCATTAATTTTTGTGTTTTTTTCTATCCAACCTTGTATATAAATTTTAAGGTTATTTAATCCAATATTTTTATCCGGAGCGTTCATAATTTCAACAGATTTCAAACCGCTAAAGAATTCGCGGTTAGCACTTTTTATCTTTTTTAATAGCTCTGAATTTTCTCGAAGTGCTAATTCATTATTTACAAAAAAATCTTGTGCATAAAAATGCAATTTATTAATAATTATTAGAATGTCGTTTTCATCTACTAAATCAATGCATGATTTTTCTATACAATCAATAATTTTTTCGAGATTATTGATGAATTTGTCTAATTCTGAGTTTATATAATACATTTTTTTTTCCTTTTATTTCTTCAAAAAAACAACATATAAACTTAAAAAAAGTTGATTTTACTCATATTTTAAAAAAAACGCTAAAAGTTTAATAATAATTTTTATTTAATTGAAAATAAATATAATTTTTTTTTGATGTTGAATTATTTTTAAAATCATTAATATTTAGATTTAATCGAAAAAAACTTTAAAAACTTTCATAATCTGAAACAATTTAGTAATTTTGCAGGTCTAAAAAAATCACATCTTTTTAATGAAAAAATATTTCCCAATAATAATTTTACTGTTAATTTTTGCATCATGTGGTAGCAAAAAATCAATGGTTAACAATTCACCAACTGACACTACAAAAAAAATGTCTTTTAATAAAGTGCTAAAATCAAGTGATTATGATATGAAGTACAAAATGGCTGTTGACTTCTACGGTAAAGAAAAATACATGAAAGCCATTGATCTTTTTGAGCAATTAGTTCCACATTATAGGGGGTTAGTTAGAGGAGAAGAAGTATATTTTACTTATTGTTTGTGTAATATGAAGGTTGGCGATTATTTGTATGCAGGATATCATTTTAAAAGTTTTTACGATTTGTATCCAAATAGTAAATACGCAGAGGAGGCTTTGTTTTTAAGTGCTTATTGTAATTATTTAGAAACGCCTCGTTGGAGCTTAGATCAAAAACCTACGGTTGATGCAATTGATCAATTTCAACTTTTTGTAAGTGAGTATCCATATAGTGATTTAATTGACAGCACTAATTTTCTTGTTGATACTATGAGATTTACTTTAGAAAAAAAATCTTTTATGAACGGAAAATTGTATTTTGATTTGGGTTATTTTAATGCAGCTGATATTACTCTCAATAATTCAATTCGTGAATACCCTGATTCGCCTTTTAATGAAGATGCTCTTTATTATATTGTTAAAGCAAATTTAAAATATGCCGACGGTAGTGTAAAATCTAAACAAATACAGCGATATAAAACCACTGTTTCTAATTGTTTGAGATATAAAAGTAAATATCCTAATGGAATGTACATTAAAGAAGTAGAAAAAATTAGAGCATCTGCTCAAAATAAAATAAATTCTAACAGTTAATAAATTATATAATTATGAGCTATAAAAAAATTGACACAGTTGACACAACTATTACTCGTAATCTTAATGAACTTGAAGAAGTTACCGGTAATTTATATCAATCATTAATAATAATTGCACGTAGAGCAGACCAAATTAACATTGATATTAAAGAGGAGTTAAACCGAAAATTAGAGGATTTTGCTTCTTATACTGATAATCTTGAAGAGATTTTTGAAAATAGAGAACAAATTGAAATTTCTAAACATTATGAAGGTTTACCAAAACCGGTAAACTATTCTATTCAAGAATTTATAAACGAAGAAATTTATTGGAGAGTTCCTAAAAAATTCCAAAAAAAGAAGAAAAAATAATTCCTTTAGCAATCTTGTTGTCAAAAAAAAACAACTATAAGATAAGGTTTTTATTGTATTTTAATCTCTTGTTTATAAAACTTATTAACTGTGAATAAAATATGCTGAAAAAGAATATTTTACTCGGAATAACAGGCGGAATAGCTGCTTATAAAGCAGCTATTATTGTTAGATTATTAATTAAACTGGGTTGTAATGTTAAGGTAGTTTTGTCTGAAAAAGCTAAACATTTTATCACTCCGTTAACCCTTGCAACTTTATCTAAAAATCCTATACTTGTTGATTTTTTTGATCCCGAAAATGGGAGTTGGAATAGTCATGTTGATTTAGGTTTGTGGGCAGACGCTTACATTATAGCTCCGGCAACTGCTAATTCTCTATCAAAAATGGCTTTAGGTGTTGCTGATAACTTATTGTTAACCACCTATTTATCTGCTCGGTGTCCTGTATTTTTTGCTCCAACTATGGATTTAGATATGTACAAACATCCGGCTACTCAAAAAAATATAAACACATTAATCGAACGAGGAAATATTTGCATTGAAGCCCAAAGTGGTGAGCTTGCAAGTGGATTAGAAGGAAAAGGCAGAATGGCTGAACCCGACACAATTGTTCGAAAAATTACCGATTTTTTTGAAGCTAAACTTGATTTTTTAAATAAAAATGTGCTCATTACTGCCGGTCCAACTTATGAGCATATTGATCCGGTTAGGTTTATTGGAAATTATTCTTCGGGTAAAATGGGTTTTGCTATTGCCCAAGAGTTTGCAAACAGAGGAGCTAATGTTACTCTCGTTTCCGGACCGGTTAATATTTCTACAATAAATAATAATATAAATCGAATTGATGTTACTTCGGCTAATGAAATGTATGAACAAGCTGAAAAACATTTTCATAATGCTAACATCGCTGTTTTTGCTGCTGCTGTTGCCGATTATATGCCTGTAATTCAGGCAGATGAAAAAATAAAAAAAAGTTCAGAAAATTTTACATTACAACTCAAAAAAACGCCGGATATTGCCAAACTTTTAGGTGAAATTAAAAGAAATGATCAAATTAACGTGGGTTTTGCTTTAGAAACAAACGATGAAGTAGTTAATGCTAAAGAAAAATTGATTAAAAAGAACTTTGATTTTGTTGTACTTAATTCTTTAAAAGATGAGGGTGCTGGTTTTAATCATGATACCAATAAAATTACTATAATAAGTAATAACGCCAAACCAATAATGTATCCCTTAAAATCAAAGCAACAAGTTGCTGTTGACATAGTAAATAACATCTTTAAAAAAATAACTTCTATACAAAATGGACAAAAATAAAGCTGAGCATTTTAATGAAAGTGCTTCTAAAACAACTTCCAAATCTGAACAAATAATTGAGGCTTTAAATATTCAATCAAATGATAATATTATAGATTTTGGTTCCGGTGGTGGTTTTTACTCAAATAAATTTGCCCAAAAAGTTGGCGATAACGGTAAAGTTTATGCAGTTGATAAAAATAAAGATCTTTTAGATTATGTTCAAAACAAATCTAAATTTAATAATATTATTCCGGTTTTGTTATCTGAAAATGAACTGCCAATTGAAAAGGGCTCAATAAATTTGATTTTTATGCGAAATGTTACGCATCATTTGAAAAAAAGAGTTAATGTTTTTAAACAATTAGGTGAATTTTTAACAGAAAATGGCAAATTTTCGATTATTGATTACAAAAAAGGAAAATTATTTTCTTTTCATGGTTTATTTGGACATTCTGTAAATCAACAAAAAATTGAAAAAGAAATGATTCAAGCCGGATTTAAAGTATTTAAAAAAATAGATTTAATAGAGCATCAACATTTTACAATATTTGAAAAAAACTAAAAATAATTATCAAACAACACTTTTATTTAAGTTGATACGTTAATAATGTAAATTTTATAACATGAAACGAATAATTTTTTTAATACTTATAAGTCTCCCTGTTTTTGCTTTTTCTCAAGAATTATTATGCAGAGTATCTGTTAATTATTCGCAAGTTACAACAACAAATACTCAAATTTTTCAGGCATTGCAAAGAGATGTTTCTGAGTTTATGAATAATACACATTGGACAAATTACGTGTTTAATAATAATGAACGGATAGAATGTAGTATGCTTATAAATGTTACTGAATTTGATGGTGTTGATAATTTTACTGCTACTTTACAAGTTTCATCTACTCGTCCGGTTTTTGATGCTTCTTTAACTACATCAGTAATAAATATTAAAGAGGGTAACGGTTTATTTAAATTTCAATATATTGAAAATCAGCCAATTGAATACAATGAAAATACTTTTACAAGCGAACTTGCTTATACTTTAGCATTTTATGCTCAAATTGTTATTGGAATGGATTTTGACACTTTTTCGGAATACGGTGGTACAGAGTTTTTTGAAACTGCTCAAAAAATTGTTACTAATGCTCAAGCTTCGGCTAACAGGTCAGCTTGGACTGCAATTGGTGCAAGTAGAGAGGATAATAGGTACTATCTTGCTAAATTTTTAACCAGCCCCGTTTATAAACCTTACCGACAAGCAATGTACAAATATCATCGCTTAGGTTTGGATATGATGACCAGTGATATTAATTCAGGGCGTCAAAATGTTACGCAGGCTATTGACAATGTTAAACAAATATATCAAAAAAAGCCCGGAAATTTTTTAGTAAGTATCTTTCTTGAAACTAAAAGAACCGAAATTATTAACATTTTTTCCGAAGCTCCACCTCAAGAAATTGCTCGTATTCAACAAACTATGAAATTAATAGATGTTACTCATGCTAGCGATTACGATAAAATTGGACAGGGTAATTAAGTGAAATCTGCAAATAATGAGCAAAAATATTAAATTTTTAGATTTAGGTACTGTTGAATATGAAGAGGCATATAAAATTCAATTGAATTTATTTGATGAAACTATTCAAAAAAAATTAAATAAACAGCCAACCGAAAACAAACTTCTTTTTGTTGAACACCCTCATGTTTATACTCTTGGTAAAAGTGGTGATTTTGCAAATTTAATGATTTCGCAAGATTTTCTTGATAAAATTAATGCTACATATTTTCGTACTGATAGGGGAGGAGATATTACATATCATGGGTATGGACAAATTGTTATTTATCCTATTTTTGATCTTCAAAATTTTAATATACTTATAAAAAAATATATATATTCAATTGAAGAAGCTATTATACGTACTTTAGTTGAGTATAATATTATTGCTACAAGATTACCAAAGGCTGCCGGAATTTGGTTAACTGACAGACAACGACCCGAAAAAATTTGTGCCTTGGGTGTGCGTGTAAGTCGTGGTGTTACAATGCATGGATTAGCTTTTAATATTAACACTAATTTAGATTATTTTAACCATATTAATCCTTGCGGTTTTACAGATAAAGGTGTAACTTCATTGAAAAAAGAGTTGGGTAAACATATTGATATTGAGGAAGTTAAAATGTTGTTAAAAAAATATTTTTCCCAAGTTTTTTCTGAACTCACTTAAAAATATTCGTATAATTTTTTGTAATTTGCAAAATTAAATCGCAAAATCTACATCATCTTCTCCCTCAATAAGCAGAGCTAAACAATTGGGGCAAACGTCAATATTTGCAGAAGTTTCAAAACCGCAAGCAGAACATTTAGTATTTTGTGGTTCTAAAACAGCTTTTTGTTGAGGCTTTGAATAATTATTTTCTTCTCCAGTTATGTATTTTTCAACAACATTTTTCGGTGTTTTTTCTGTTTTTATTGGCTTATTTGATTCATCAAGTTTAATTATTTTAAAATTATATTCTTGAGTTTGCCAGCCTTTAATACCCATGTAGCGTTCCATAAAACTCTCGCCCCGAGCAATTGTGTAGTAACAAAATTCCGCCAAACTTGATTTATCTTCAGATTTGTTTATTTTTATCTTCACACTCAGTTTTTGAGCGTTTCTAACAACAGGTTTAAGTCCATCAAAATCAGCAATATAATTGTATTCAGAGCCTTCATAATTTACCTTAAAATAATAAACTTTTGGCGTGTGGTTTATTAGATTATTGATGATTTTATTTTCGATAGGAAATTTTAAAATTATGTCATCAATTTCTACTGATGCGATAACTATTTTGTCTGTTTGTGTCCAGTTTAATTGATCCATATATAAATTATTTGCGGCTTTTTTATAATTATTTTTATTAGCAAAAAAATTCAAAACAGTATCTTTATCTGCATAAAGTTGTTTAATTAATTCTTCTTTATTGTTAAAAAACAATTCATTTCTAATTTTCTTTAAGAAACAAACTTTTATATTTTTATTGTAAATATTTCTGTTAAAATCAAAAATATTTGCTTCAACTGTAATGGTTTTAGATTTATTTAAAGTTGGTCTGTAGCCAACGTTGCACATAGCATTATATTTTTGCTTCTCTATCATTACTTTTACGGCATAAACACCATTTTGAGGAAGCAGTTTCTCGGAAGCTAACTTTAAATTTGCTGTAGGAAAACCAATTTTTCTTCCAATTTTATCACCTCCAATAACATCAGACGCTATAAAATAATCATATCCGAGCATTTTATTTGCTTTTTCAATATTTCCGGAAATTAACGAATCTCTAATATTTGTTGAACTTACTCGTTGGTCGTTAACATAAACAGAAGGGATTTTATGTAAGATAAAAGAATGTTTTTCTGCTAATATTTTAAGATGGTCAAAGTCTCCTTCTCTTGAATTACCTATTCTGTGGTCATCTCCAACCACTAAATGTCTCATTTTTAATTTGTCTATTAAGTATTCTTTAATGAATTTTTCTGCTTTTAAAGAGGCAAATTGTTTGTTAAAATTCTGAAAAAGCACAAAATCAATGTTTTTTTCTTCAAATAAAAGTTCACGTTCATAATTAGTTGTTAAAAGTTTAACCGGAGACTTTGAAAATACTGTACTTGGGTGATTTTCAAATGTATATATTAAAGTTTCAAGTTGATTGTTTTGTTTAATTTTGTTCATAAAGTCAACAATTTTTTTGTGTGCTAAATGAACTCCATCAAAACTCCCTATACTAATAATTGTTTTTTGGGGTTTTATAGATAAGATATTATTTGTAATTGTCATTTTTTTATAATAAGTTTACAAAGATAAAAAAACTGATAAATATTTTTAAATTAGTTAAAATAAAATAATTTTGCAGAACTAATCTTAAACCTATATCCTCATGAAAAATTTCCTAATCTTATTAACACTAACAGCAATAATTGGGTTTTCTTCTGTTTTTTCATCTTGCAAAAACAAGAACGATCAAACAGACACATTAGGCATAGTTGACACGGACAGCATAGATGTTCAGGAGAAAATTGAACAAGCAAAAGAAATTTTTTATTCATTGCCTGCACCTCACGAGGTTGCAACTTTTTTAATGCTTAATGATGATGCTTTTTTTGCTGAAGATATTTTAAACCCTGTAAGTAATTCCTCAAATTATAACACCGAAGCTGCAAAATCTTTTAATCTCGGTGTTTTTTCTGCCGATTTAAGTTATGCCAGTTTGTACGATCAAAATCAAATAGTAATTAATTATATGGCTGCCTCTAAAAAATTAGCCGAACAATTAGGTATTTTAGACGCTTTTAGCCAACAAACAATTGAACGTTTAGAACAAAACATCAACAATCGTGACGAAATAATGAGAATAATTTCTGAAACATTTATGGATTCTGATGCTTTTTTACAAGAAAATGATCGTCAAGATGTTGGAGCGTTGATACTTATAGGTGGTTGGGTAGAAGGAATTTACCTTGCTGTACAAGTTTCGGGAGGTGACGTAAACGAAAATACTCAGCTTGTTAGCAGTATTTTAGAGCAACAATTATCTCTTGAGCTTATGGTGCAATTCTTAAAAGATTTCCAATCTCAAAAATTAGATATTGTAAGTGACGATTTAATTCAATTGTATGATATTTACAATCAAATAGAAACAAGTGTTACTGATGATGGATATTTAAGATGTACTCAAGATGAATTTGATAATCTTTGCGAGGCTGTGAAATTGCTTAGAAATAAAATTGTAAATTTATCTTAAATATAGAAAACATTTTTTCAAATTCAACGTTAAATAAGTAAAACAAACCGCACATTAATTACTATATTATGAAAAAAATTTATATTTTACTTGTATTTATTATTGTTTCCACAATTTCTTTTTCTCAATCTAATCCAAGTTGCGTTGATTTTAGTCAATTAAGTGTAGATATGTTAAATTCAAATGATTTTTTACCCGATGGTAAATTTAATTCCGCTAGATTAGCTCAAGGTGATAAAATTGAAATGTACAAACCTTTTTACAAATCCCGAACCTACATGATTGTTGTTTCTTGTGAAGAAACTTTGCCCGGAGTTATAGTTGAAGTTAAAGATATGGCTCGAAATGTTGTTTTAAGCAGTTATGATCCAAATGTTGTTCATGAATTTGTTTATACACCCGATAAAAATCAAAATTTGATTATTTCGGTTGAAGTTCAAAAATCGCCGGATATGCCAGCTTCTGACAAAGGTTGTGTTTCGGTTGTAGTTGGGTTTAAATAATAAAAAAATATTTTATCTATCGTGCACAATAAATTATTTTATATATGAAGAATTTCATAATTATAATATTTGTGGTTTTACTTTTTGTTTCATGTGATAAAAAAACTCCTCCTGTGCATGAAATTTTAGATAAAATATCATATCAAAATTTTGATCCTAATATTGAAATCAATACCGTAAAATCGTTTAGCCCTTCACCCGTACCCCTAAATTGTAACGATATTCCTGCCCCTTCTGATTCTGCGGTGCTTTTCTATTTTGATTTTAATTCTGATAGTATCAACGATTTTGTTTTAAATGTTTCTCATAGTCTTTACGATTACAATTATTGTGGTCATTGTGCCGTTTTTACTTATTCAATTACTATTATGGGCTTATCTCCCGGAGATTCAATTGCTTTAACAGATTATCAGTTTCCTGTTGTTAAATTTTATAATAGCTCCGATACAATTTTATTTGATAATTATTGGGGCGATTATGCTCAAATTCAGTTGCTTGAAGGTTGTGCCTTGCCATATCATACCGATTTTTCAGAAGGATACATCGCTTTAAAAACTGACAGTAATTTGGTTTATTTAAATGTAAATAAAATGCCGTTTAATGGTATTTCAATTAATTCTTTCGGTATTAATAATACCAAAGGTAGAAGTATTGTTTGTGGTCAAAGTGAGTGATTTTTTAAGAATAGAACATCAGTAATAAAATAGCAAAAATAGATGCAAAAACACCTACCCACTTTATTAGTTTAAGCTTTTCTTTAAAAATAAAAAATGCTAACAAAACAGATATTGTAATGATTGCAATATTGTTAATTCCAAAAACAGCAGAACTATCTAAACCACTTTTGTTGAGTGCAAATATCATAAAATACATTGAACCAAAATTTGCCGAACCAACTATTATTCCTGTAATTAGTGTTTTTATTTTGATAAAATCTTTAAATTTTATAGAGCCAAAAAAACTTAAAATAACTCCAATTATTCCTGATATGCCAAATGAAATTGCTGTAAATATTGATATTTCGGTCTCGGATAAATTTTCTTGAGCAAATTTTAATGTAGCATCAATTAATCCTATAGCCGCAAATAAAAAAAACGGCAAATAAATGAATTTTATGTCTATTTCTTTATTTCTTTTTCGATAAACTGATAAAAATACCGCTATAAGTGCAATAATAATACCCACAGCTTTGGTTGCCGACATAGGTTCTTTAAAATATAGTATCGAAAAAATCATAGGTAGTACAACCGACATTTTGTTTGAAATTGTTGTTATTGCTACTCCTATTTTTTGTGTTGAAAAACCTATTAAATAAAAACCTAATATCAATAGAGCTCCAATAATTATTGCACTAAATATCCATTTTGAGCTAATTATTTGATTTATAGAAATTTTTGTGTCTGTTAATAGTAACCCCCAAAAAGTTGCCATAAAATAATTAATTACAATTACAGGAAAAAGTTTAACGTTAAATTTACTCTGTAATTTAAACGTTACTGCAATAATTGTTGAAGATATGATGCTTAAAACCAGAAAAATCATCTATAATTTTGCGGCTAAATTATTATTTTTAGTGGATTTTAAAATTTTTTCTTTGAATATTCAACTTTTACTTTAATTGATTGTTTTTTGTTTTTTTTATTCTCATTTAAAAATAAATCAGAAAATTATTAAAAAGAATATGCTGTTTTTAAATGTTTGTATAATAGAAATAAATAATTGATTTTTATTTAAGGATTGTATTTTAAGATGTTTTTTATGTGTTCTACTTTAGAAAAAACCAAAATTAAAATTATTTCACAAAAAACAGTAAGTGTAAAAAATGTTAAAATGAAACGCTAATTTAAATAATAATTTACTTCAATAATAAATAGTAGTATTTTTGCGAACAAAAATTTAAAAAAAATAAAATTGAACGCAAGTTTTTAAAATTTCATGTGTTTAATAATCAAAGACCTGGCAAAAAGTGCAAGACGTAGAGCTTATAGAAAAAATAAAAAACAATGATAATCAAGCATTTAAAATTTTGATTAGTAAATATAAACAAAAAGCTTTTACTATTGCTTTTGGTTTTTTGCATGATAAAACTCAAGCAGAAGATGTAGTGCAAGATGTTTTTATTAAATTTTGGGAAAAAAGAAATGAATTTGAACTTAACGCTAAATTTTCAACATGGCTTTATAGGGTTTGTTCTAATATGAGTATTAATGTTTTAAGGAAAAATAAATTTTCTGTTGTTTTTTCGTCTTTAAAAATCATAAAATCTGATGAAAAAGACCTTGATTTTGAGCAACAAATTGAAGATTTAGACTCTAAAACTGTTGATGCTGATACAAAAGATGAACATATTAAAATCGCTTTGAAAAATGCAATAAATAGTTTGCCCAAACGTCAAAAAATGGCTTTTGTTCTAAATAAATATCAAAATTTTTCATATAAAGAAATTGCTGAAATAATGGAACTCTCCTTAACAAGCGTTGAATCTTTATTATTTAGAGCAAAAACTAACTTGCAAAAAAAATTATTAAATACTTATAAATCAATAAATAACATATAATATTGTGACTTGTAAAAACGTTGAACATAAAATCGCCGATTATATTGAGAGCAGCCTGTCGGATAAAGAAAAATTAGCTTTCGAAAAACACTTGCTTAGTTGCGATAGTTGCAAACATAAAGTTGAGTTTTTTGAAAAAACATTTGATTGTATTGAAAATGAAAAACAAATAAAAGTAAATAGCTTTTTAGAAACCAGGATTTTAGCAAAAATAGAAGCAACTAACAACAATAAATCAATCTATAAAAAAGTTCTTCAGCCTGTTTTTGTTGCTGTAATGTTAGGTCTTGTTGTTTGGTTTGGTAATATATTATCTGATGTTTATTTAAATGTTAGTACTCAAGTTGCTTATAGTCAAGATACTTCTGTTATTGATAAAACAGTACAATTTGCTATAAATGATATTACTTACGAAGACTATTACTTTATAAACTCACAATAAATGGAACTTAGACAAAAATTTAAAATAGTAGTTTGGGCATTTATCTTTCTTTTAATACTTAATGTGAGCACAATTTTGCTTATTTTAAGTAAAAAAAACGGATCTCAACCAAACTACCCACCGCCAAATGACAGTTGTTTTGCTCACGATAATTCCGGAAATATGCAGATGCCTCAAGCTGGAATGTTTTCTGATTTGATCATTTCTGAACTTGATCTGTCTGATGACCAGATAGGTGAATTTTATTCTATTCGTCAAAATTTTATGCATAAATCACATAATGTTTTTGATAGCATAAAATATTATAATAATATTATTGATTTTGAATTGCAAAATCACAACTTAGATAGCTCTTCTTTGAAGTTATATTCTGAAAAAATTGGTGATTTTCATGCTGTATTAAAAATAAATTTTGTTAATTATTATGTTGATATAGAAAATATTTTAACCGAAGAACAAAGTAAAAATTTGTTTTCTATTTTTATCGAATTTAAACAACAACGTCAATATCATAACAATCATCAAGGACATCCAAATCAAAACTTTGGACCGGGTGACGGAAATGGTTATGGTCATAAACACCGAAATCGTAATAAACCTTTTTAATTAAACAAATAACTCTTTTAAAAAATAAACTTATAATGAAAAAAATATATTTTCTATCTGCTTTAATATTGGCAGCTATGGTTGGTTTTAGTCAACCTCAAATGAATCCTAATACCGGATTGATTGTAGGAAAAGTAGTTGATGTTGAACAAAATCCGCTACAATATGTAAACGTTATTATCCATAAATCCAGCGACTCCTCTCTTGTTGATGCCGTTTCTACCGACACCGAAGGTAAGTTTATGTTCTCAAATATACCCTATGATACTTACTATTTAGAATTTAAATTTTTAGGTTTTGGAAACAAACGAATAAACAATGTTGAAGTTGCTGATAGCCCTCAGGATAAACGTTTTGTGCGAATAGGTGAAGTTGAATTAGATCCCGAAACACAAGATATTGGAGATGTTGTTGTAACCGGACAAAACTCAACTGTACAATATCAAATAGATAAAAAAGTAATAAATGTTGGACAAGACATACAATCTGCCGGCGGTGATGCCAGCGATGCTCTTAGAAATGTTCCCTCTGTTGAAGTAGATGTAAACGGTGATGTTTCGCTTAGAGGTAGTTCTAATTTTACAGTTATGGTAAACGGTAAACCTTCTATTTTAGACCCAAATGATGCACTTAAACAAATTCCTGCAAGTAATATCGATAAAATTGAAATAATAACTAATCCTTCGGCTAAATATGATCCTGATGGTGATGCCGGAATAATAAATATTATCACAAAAAATAAAAGTGATGATGGACTATCAGGAAAAATTGAACTCGGTGGTGATTTGTTTTTAGGTTATTCTGCCGATATTTTACTTAATTACAAAAAAAATAAAATCAACTTTTTTACTGAAATAGACGCATACGACAAACCTCATTACATGAACATGAAGCAGTATCGTGCTACGCATTATGATTCTTTAGATTTTATTATCGAAAATGAAGGCGAACATTCTCGGGGACGTGCAGGAAAGGGAGCGAAAATTGGGTTTAATTATTTTTTAAATGATTATAATACCTTTACTTTTAATTTAAGCACAGCTCAACGTCAATATAAACACGCAAATAATACTTTTCAGCATGCTTATTGGTCAGATTTATCTTCAAATTATTACTTTAATAACCTGTCTGATTTCTTAGTTAATGGAATAATGTATGATGCTGATGTTAATTTAGATCATAAATTTAATGATAATGGACATAAAATAAAAGCTTTTGCCCAATATTCTTTCTGGAAACCTACTCGTACTAACTTGTCAACTACCGATACTGTTGATGTTGACGGCGTTTCTCTTTCTAATAATATGTTTCAAGAACGAACAGTTGAAAATATTTACAGAAACAGATTTCGTATTCAGTTGGATTACGAACTTCCAATTGGTGATAAAAATAAATTTGAAGCCGGATATGCATACCGATATTTAAATTCAGGAGGTGATTATAATATCGAAAACTACGATTATACTCTAAATGATTGGACTCCTAATGATTCT
This sequence comes from Bacteroidales bacterium, assembly GCA_016936595.1. Classification (GTDB taxonomy): domain Bacteria; phylum Bacteroidota; class Bacteroidia; order Bacteroidales; family JAFGUD01; genus JAFGUD01. Next base: position 30,961 of record JAFGXO010000042.1, read on the forward strand.
GCATATAATAATATGGTGTTGTATCGCCAAATTCACGCCGGTTATTTAACTTTTTCAGGATCATTAAAAATATTTGATTATAAGTTAGGTATTAGAGGTGAATATACAGACAGGCTTGTAACCGAGGAGGTTACTAATTCTTCTTATCCTATTAAACGATTTGATTATTTCCCAACAGTACACTTGTCTAAAGAATTACCTTTTGATCAGCAAGTACAACTTAGTTACAGTAAAAGAATAAATCGTCCTCATGGATATAACTTAAACCCGTTCCCGGTTGCAATGGATAGATATACAATTCGACAGGGAAATCCGGCTTTAGCTCCTGAATATACTAATTCTTTTGAGTTAAACTATTTGAAAAGGTTTGGTAAATCGTATGTTTCTATTGAATCTTATTACAAACAAACCGATGGAAAAATAGACCGAATTATGCAATCTGATGGTCAATTTGTTATTTTTACTGCCCAAAATTTGAATAAAGATTTTTCCTATGGTACTGAAATAATGGCTAATTTGGTTTTTTTTAAAATACTTATGGTAAATGCTTCAACAAATTTATACCAATATAAACTTGAGGGAACTTTAGACGGAGTTGAAGTTACAAAAGAAACTTTTTCATGGAATTCAAGAGCAACTATTCAAACTATGCTCCCAACCGGAACCGGCATTCAAATTGGTGGTTTTTATAATGCTCCAACTGTTACAATTGATGGAAATAGAGATGCAATGTTTGTTACTTTTGCAGGATTACGTCAAAGTTTTTTTAAAAAACAACTTTCTTTATCTGTTAATGTTCAAGACATGTTTTCAACAATGAAATTTGCCTTTACTTCTGATACTGAACTTCTTTCATCAAATTTCGAATTTTATTCAAAACACCCTAATGTTGGTTTTACATTAACATACAGAATAAATAATTATCAAGCCGATAAAAAGAATGGCGGCGGAGATCAAGATGTTGATTACGGAGGTGAAGGAATGTATTAAAATTTAATGTTAAACTTTTGATTACTTGTGTTTTTTGTATGATAAAACACTGAAATATGCACTTTTAAGTTATATATAAATACATTCTTAAAAAAGATTAAAACAATTTGCAATCAAACAATTTTTTTTGTAATTTTGCGTTAAAATATTTCATAGCTGGTTTGGTGCACGCTCACGTTTTTTTGTGGGTGTGCATTTTTTTTTAAATTAATAAATACTTATTTTTGTTTACAGAAAATTTAAAATGCTTGAAAAAATACTTGAAATTGATACCCAATTATTTACTAAAATAAATTCGTGGAACTCGACATTTTTTGATACTGTTATGTCTGCAATAAGTGGAAAATTATTTTGGCTTCCTTTTTTTATTTTTATTGTTTTTTTGTTTTTTAAAAAGGATAAAAAAAAGAGTTTATTTGTGTTATTTTTTCTAATATTTGCAGTAGGGTTGGCAGATTATCTGTCGGTTCACGCTTTTAAAGAAGTGTTTAAACGATTAAGACCTTGTCATAATCCTGATATTGCAAATTTTGTGCATCTAATTAAAGGTCATTGTGGAGGAAAATATGGTTTTGTATCTTCGCATGCAGCAAATTTTTTTAGCATTGCTATGTTTTCGAGCTTGTATATTCAAAAAAAATGGTTTTATTTTTTGTCTTTTACTATAGCTTTATTCGTAGCTTATAGTAGAGTTTATCTTGGCGTACATTATCCCTCGGATGTTTTTGGAGGTGCATTGTTGGGAATGTTAATTGCTTTTATTGTTTATAAAATATCAACTAAAATATATATAAATGCCCGTAATAACTTCAATATCAGGAATTCGCGGAACAATTGGCGGAACAATAGAAAATAGTTTAACTCCAATTAATATTGTGCAGTTTACCGCCGCATTTGGTGATTGGGTTAGAAACCAAAAATCAGAAAAAACAAAAATTGTTGTGGGTAGAGATGCTCGTATTTCAGGACCAATCTTAGATGGTTTAGTTTGTTCAACTTTAAATGCTCTTGGAATAGATGTGATAAATATAGGCTTAGCTACTACTCCTACAACCGAAATTGCTGTTATTGAAGAAAAAGCTGATGGAGGTTTAATTCTTACAGCAAGCCATAATCCTAAAAATTGGAATGCTCTTAAATTATTAAACAATAAAGGTGAATTTTTAGATAAAAAATCAGCCGAAAAAATATTTTTAAATGCTAAAAATATCAACAATATACAATTTGCCGAAGTTGATGATATTGGAGAAATAATTTTTGATAACGAATACGTTTTTAAACATATCGATTTAATCAAAAATCTTGAACTTGTTGATGTTGAGGCAATTAAAGCTTCTAATTTTACAGTAGCTGTTGATTGTATAAACTCGGTTGGGGCTATTGCTGTCCCCGAATTATTAAAACAGCTTGGCGTAAAAAATATTGTTGGAATTAATTGTGTTCCCAACGGAAATTTTGCTCACAATCCGGAGCCTGTACCCGAAAATTTAGTTGATATTTCTAATGCGGTGCTTCAACACAAGGCTGACGTTGGTTTTGTTGTTGACCCTGACGTTGATAGGCTCGCTATTGTTCAGGAAGATGGTAAAATGTTTGGCGAAGAATATACTTTAGTATCTGTTGCTGATTATATTTTGTCTGACAAAAGAGGGAATACTGTTTCAAATTTATCATCATCAAGAGCATTGGCTGATATAACTCGATCTTATGGTGGCGAATATTTTACAGCTGCAGTTGGCGAACTGAATGTTGTTGAAAAAATGAAAGCTGTTGATGCAATTATTGGCGGCGAAGGTAACGGCGGTGTTATTTATCCCGAAATTCATTACGGAAGAGATGCCTTAGTTGGTATTGCTCTTTTTTTAAGTTATCTTGCAAAACAAAAAATTAAAGTTTCTGACTTACGAAAACGTTATCCTGAATATGTTATTATTAAAAAGAAACAGAATATTGAAGGGCTTGATGTTGATAAACTTTTAGAAAAAATTCAACATGAGTTTAAAAAATATAATTTAACTACTATTGATGGCGTTAAAATTGACTTTGACAATGGTTGGGTGCATTTACGAAAATCAAACACCGAACCAATTATTAGAATTTACGCCGAAGCTAAAACTAATGCCGAGGCCGAAAATTTAGTTAAAATGATTACAGATAAATTTTAAATTTAAACCATGAAAATAAAATATTTGTTATTTATATTTATAATTGTTGCTCTTTCAAGTTGCCTAACACAACAAAATTATCCAATTACTCCTCAAATTGATTTTCGACAGGTTATTGTTACTGAAGTTACTGACATTTTGGGAAACAGACTTTTATATATGAATTTGTATTTTAAAATATTAGATGGTGATGGTAATTTTGGATTTAAAGATGGCGATACTCTTTACGAAAATGGAGATACTATTTCTAATAATTTTTTAATAACTATGTTTTATATTTATAATGGAAATATATATGAATTTCAGTCAGACACGTTGTTGTTAGATGGTAGAATCCCGTGGACTAATCCTGTTGGGCTAAATGAGTATTATAAGGCAACTGTTATATACGATTTGCCACTCTCATTTAGTTTTACGGATTCTATAAAATTTTCGTTTTATGTGATTGATAATGACTTAAATAGAAGTAATACCCAATCAACAATGTGGATACCTCCTAATTTTAGAGGAGTGTTAGTGGATTCTGTAAATATAATTGCAGATTAACATTTTTTCACAAAATAAGATAAATAAGTCTTTTTTTGTTTTGAAAAATCTTTTATCTTTGCATAGATTTTAGAATCAATCTAAATAAATATCTTAAAAATTAAAAATCATGAATAAAAATAATGTAAAAGTAACTTTTAAATCAAATTCTGTTAACTTATTAGGTGCCGAAATTAAAGTTGGAGATACTGCTCCTGATTTTACAGTTGTTGGTAATGGATTAAATCCAATAAAACTTTCAGATTACAAAGGAAAAGTTGTTGTTTTATCTATTTTCCCATCTTTAGATACTCCAGTTTGTGCAACTCAAAACAGAAAATTTAACGAAGCAGCTGCAAGCTTATCAGATGATATAGTAATTCTTGGTATTTCGGTTGATCTACCGTTTGCACAAGCTCGTTTTTGTGGAGCCGAAGGAATTGACAAAGTTGTAACAGCATCTGATTATCAGCAACATGACTTTGCAGCAAAATACGGTTTTTTAATTGAAGGTTTAATGCTTTTAGCTCGTGGAACTGTTGTGGTTGACAAAAACGGAAAAGTAGTTTTTGTTGAATATTGTAGCGAAGTTACCGATGAGCCTAATTATGAATTAGCTCTTGATGCAGCAAAAAAATTAGTGTAATACAAAATATTTATTGATTATATAAAAAAAACAGGTACCTTTGGTTCCTGTTTTTTATTTTTAAAATTATGACAACAAAACGAAAAAAATCATTCAACACAATAGTAACCGGACTAATACCCGGGTTTATTTTACCTATTGTATCAATTTACATTTTTTATTTGTTTCAAAACTCTTTTTCGGGCTCTTTTGAAACGTATATTAATCAGGTTATCGAATATCGAGCGATAACTAAAGTGCTGAGTGTTTGTATGTTAGCTAATTTAGGCTTGTTTTTCTTATTTATTCAAACATTAAGATATAAATCAGCTCGAGGTGTTTTATTTGCAACAATTTTATATGCTATTGCAATGGTTTTATACATGTTTATTTTTTAGAAAAAACTATTTTTTTTATATAAATAAAATGCACTAATCATTATTATATGATTAGCGCATTTTGTTAGTTTGATTATTTGTTAAATTCTTCTACATAATATTTGTAAAACAATGGAACAGTTTCAATTCCCTTCATTATTATATCAACGCTCATGCTTTCGTTTGGTGAATGAATAGCGTTTTCTTCTAAACCAAATCCCATAAGAACAGTTTTGATTCCTAATTTTTCTTCAAAAGTTGAAATAATTGGAATACTTCCTCCACTGCGAACAGGAACGGGCTTTTTGCCAAAAATTTCTGAATACGCTTTGTCGGCAGCTCTGTATGCAGGCAAGTCAACCGGACAAACATATCCTTGACCTCCGTGTAAAAATTCTGATTTAACTTTTACCGATTTTGGTGCAATATTTTCAAAATGTTTGTTGAAAAGTTCTGCTATTTTAACATTATCTTGGTTTGGTACTAATCTCATCGAAATTTTAGCGAATGCTTTAGAAGGAATAACGGTTTTGGCTCCTTCGCCAATGTAACCGCCCCAAATACCGTTTACATCAAGAGTAGGGCGAATTCCGGTGCGTTCCATTGTTGAATAGCCTTTTTCTCCATGAGTTTCTTCAATATCAAGTGCTTTTTTGTATTCATCAATGCTAAAAGGAGCTTTTGCCATCTCAGCTCTTTCTTCTGCCGACACTTCAATAACATCATCATAAAATCCGGGTATTGTAATATGGTTATTTTCGTCGGTTAAAGGGGCAATCATTTTTGTGAGTATATTTATTGGATTTGCAACTGCTCCGCCAAAAAGACCACTATGTAAATCTTTATTTGGTCCGGTAACTTCAACTTGCATATAGGATAATCCTCGTAAACCGGTTGTAATAGACGGAATATCTTTTGCCAACATGCCAGTATCAGAAACAAGAATAATATCAGCCGCAAGCATGTCTTTATGTTTATCCATAAATTTGCCCAAGTTTGGTGAGCCAATTTCCTCTTCTCCTTCAATAATAAATTTTACATTACAAGGCAAAGTATTTGTTTTAATCATGTATTCAAATGCTTTTGCATGAATAAAACTTTGTCCTTTGTCGTCGTCGGCTCCTCGTGCGTAAATTTTATCGTCTCTAATTTCGGGTTCAAAAGGTGGCGATTTCCATAAATTAATAGGGTCAACAGGCATAACGTCCATGTGAGCGTAAACAAGTACTGTTGGTAAATCGGGATTTATTATTTTTTGCCCAAAAGTTACAGGATTCCCATCAGATTCCATAACCTCAGCTTTGTCGGCTCCGGCATCTAAAAGTATTTTTTTCCACATTTCTGCAGCTCTATACATCTCATTTTTGTGATCTTTTAATGAACTGATTGATGGAATGCGTATTAGCTCAAATAATTCATTTAAAAAACGTTCTTTGTTTTGTTCAATGTAAGTTTTAATGTTGCTCATTTTATAATTATTTTAAAGTTTTAATGTTCAAAAGTGGCTTTTATTTTAAACTTTATGGATTTTGAGAGAGTTTAAAAAATTAGATTATTTGCTTTTTGAACATTTTAAAGATTTTGAGTGCTAAATTAAAAAAAAAATACAAAATTGGGTGCTTTTAAAAATTTTTTTTTACGCCTTTGTGTATTTTATTAGAGCAATTATCAAAAATTGTATAAATTTGCAAAGTGTTTAAAAAAAAATAAATTTTTATTATGATAGCTGATATTTTTACTCTATTTATGGCAATTGTTTTGCAAGCTGTTCTTAGCATCGATAATATGTTGTATATTTCATTTTCATCAAAAAATGCACCTGCCGGTAAATCTAACTATGTTAGAAGTATGGGGATAATTATAGCTATTGTTTTAAGAGTAGTTTTGTTGTTTGTATTTGTATTTGTGTTGAGCAAATTTACAAATCCTTTATTTGAAATAAGTGGAAATAAAATTTTTACCGGTAATTTTACTTTACATGGATTAATTGAACTTGTTGGAGGTGCTTTTATTATTTACACTGCTATTAAGGAAATTTGGCACATGTTAACAATCGAAGATTTTGATTCTGAAAATACTAAAAATGGAACTTCTTTAGTTAAACTGTTTGTAATGATTACTTTTATGAACCTTATTTTTTCTTTTGACTCTGTTTTAAGTGTTGTTGCAATTACCGAAAAATTTTGGATAATGCTTTTGGCGGTTTTAATTGGTGGCGTATTAATGATTTGGTTGTCTAACAGGATTACAGCTTTCCTTCAAAAAAATAAAAAATTTGAGATACTTGGTTTGTTCATTTTGTTGTTGGTTGGTTTTATGTTAATGACAGAGGCAGCTCATTTATCTGATATTCATGTTTTTGGTGCAGAAATTCATGCTTTGCATAGTTCTACTTTTTATATGATTTTGGTTATTTTAGTTGTTGTTGATGTTTTGCAATCACGATATCAAAAAAGAATCACAAAAATAGAAAAAGAACGAAAATCAAAATTTAAAGAATAGTTTTTTTACAGGAGTTTTTTTAAATTTACCGAAAAAGAGAAATGAATATATTTTATATAATTTTATCAGTTTTTATTACATTGTTTGTTTCTTGTAATTTGTCGAAAGAAAATTATCAAAAGGAATTGCACGATAAAACCAATAAATTTGCCGATTTTGATTTTCCGGTTAAAATTGATAAATCAAACATTGATAATTTTTATTTTTACAAGATTGATGATGTTGATTTTATTGAGAAATTTATTGATACAGCTTATTTGGCAGAAACTGTTTATTCATCGGTGTTTAAGCACGCTTTTAATGATGAAATTGATGTTCTGGTGTGGCTTAAAAATAATGTTGATGAAAAAATAATGCAGCTTGCAACTTATAAAAATGGGATTTTAAAAAGTGTGATTAATATTGCCGGATATTCTTTGGGAGCTAATTATTCATGCGAAATAACTGTAAATTTTGATATCTCGGTTGTGGTTGAAGATGTTAACGCTAAAAATATGTTTTTTTATAATATAAGACAAGATGGTGAAGTTGTAATTTCCGAAACTATTTTTGAAGATAAAGTTGTAGATATTAGTTCCTTTTTTAAAACAGAGCAACTTCCGTATTATTCTAATGATGAGATATTGGATTATAATTTTCAAGAATTGAATGTTGATGAAATTGAATATTTTTTCGGTAATAGTATTGTCTTATCTTCTTTAAATACAACTAATTATAATTATCACCCATTTTCTTATTTAGAATTTAATAACGGTTTACGAGCTTATACTTTTTTTGTTGATGGAACAAATCCTCATAGTAATGAAACAAAGGAGCTGATTTTTATAAGTAAAGATAACGTTATGCTCTCTTATTTTGATTTGTTTTTGAGCGATGTAGATAAAGAGGTTTCGGCAAAAGTGTTTGAAAATAATAATAAAATTTTCTTTCAGTACGAAAAACAAGATTATGAAGTGTTTAATTATTTAACCCGAGCTGCAAGTTTTTCGGTAGAGATTTATGAACTTTCCGCTTCGTCCTCTCAACTAATAAGTGCCAAAATGTATGATGCTTACAGTGTTTCATCGTTTGATTATTTATATAATATTTCAAAAATTAAAGGAGATGTACCTACAAATTCTTTTTTACAGTTTTGCAAAGTTTTTGATGAGCCAAATGTATGGGGACAAAAATTTGTTGAAAATGAAGTTTCTATTAATTCTGTTGCTTATTTTCCCTTAAATGATACTACTTCCGGGTTTATTTATTATATTACTGATAGTATGCAAAATACAATTGTATTTAATAAATTAACTGCTAATCGAAAAGTGCTTGATTATCAAATTATAGAAGATTGTGTGTATGGTGTTTGCGAAAATTTTAATTTTAATGATATCTATTTTGGCAACAAAAAATATTGTTATATAAATTCTACTCATTCTGCCGGTAAGTTTCCGATAAATGTTTATTGTTCTTTACAAAATAATGAACTTGTTTATTTTAGAGCTTCTGCTGAAGATTATCTTGATTATAAAACTTCTAATTTTTACAAATATCTTTTTACTTTAATAAGCGACGATGAGCATGAACAAATGAAAATAACTAAAGATATTGATGCTATTCTGACCGATTTAAAGTCTGTTACCCCTACAAATGATATATTAGAAATGAATATTAGTAGGTTGGAGAACTATTAAAATTAGAATTTTTTGTTTACTCTTAAAATTTTAAAACATGTATAACTTTTGATACATTAATAGTGTAAAATTTAACCTGAAAAACGGTTAGAGAACAAAAATTAATAACAATAATGGTTTTAAATTTAATTTTTAATTATATAAAAGCAAACAATAATAAGAAAAAAAAAATAATTTTTTAAAGGGTAATTTTTTAAAAAACAGATATTAACATTTTGTCAGATAAAGTATTGTATAAATCAGATTTTCTTCTTTTTAGTATTTTTACAATAATAGTTTTTCTGCTTCAGGGACTTATAGGTTTTGTAAATGATTACTTATTATTTTTTGTATTTTACACTTCAATATGGTACTTTATTTCTTCAATTATATTAAAAAAACTTGATTTATTAACCAATAATATCATGATTAAATATCCATTAAGTTTTTTGGAAAAAGAATAAAAAAATAAATTATTCTAATGTTATTGAATTTGATCATCATATTATGTACAGAGGTCAAGATGAGTTAAGAGTAAAATGTAAAGATATTAATAATTCGATTATTACAAATAGTTTTCTATGCAAAAGACCCCGGCAAATATTTTGATTAAAGAGATAAAAAAACGTTTGATTGTATTAATTATTCAGTCCATGAAAGTAGTCTTCATAACTTAGACTAAAATTATTATTAAACATGCAAATATCGACTTTTACAAAATAAAATTATCAAAAAAATAGAACAAAAAATTTGTAAACAATTAACATCTTCTAAAATTTTCAACTCTTTTCGCTCTTATTGACCATTAAGAAAATGTTTTATACTGATATTGAAGCTTGTGATGAATTTTGGAACAAGGAAAATAGCACTGCAATTTAACGTGATAAACGGTTTCTAATCAGTAATATAAATTTATTTATCCATATCGTCTTGTGTTTGAATAACTTTAATTTCAATATCAGATAATTTGAATATTGCAGTAAATTCCTGATCTCTTCCTCCACCTCCTCCGGTGTGAACGTATGTTATTTGAACCTTAATTTCTTCGTTTATAACATTAAGACTCGTATAAATCATATCCCACATTCCGGCAAAGTTATTTTTATAATTCATTGATGTAAAGAAGCTTTTATCCAATACAATATTGTAATTTGTGTCTATTAAAGCTACTCTCCACTCGCTTTTTTGACTTAGAAGAATTATGCTCGGATTAAGTTTGTTATATAAAACAATATATTGCCCTGTGTCATATTTTTCTATTTCATAAATCATGGGAGTTTTTGTTGTGTAATATGTCCACATTCCGGTATTGTATTTTAAAGAACTTAGATAGAAAGGATAAATAGAAAAATGTTTTTCAGTTCTTAATGTATCTTCCAAAAGAAGTATAGTTAATGAATCAAATTTAAAATTCTCTTCATAGCATAAGTCTTTTAAATATGGAGCTATAAAGTCTGTTACTTCTTTGCCTTGAGAAAATTCGTAATTCTTATTATTTTGAGAATAAGATACAATATTTGATAA
>JAFGXO010000239.1 GCA_016936595.1 Bacteroidales bacterium
GCAACAATAATGTTGTTACTACTGTTTTGGGTAACAACAAACGAATTGTAATTATTTGCAAACTTGGAAGTTAAATCAATCAAAGAATCGGCAAGAACAAACAAACGATTATTAAAACCAAACCAAAAATGATTTAATTCATCTTGAACAATATTATTAACGTAATATTTTAACTTATCGGGATAAATAACGCGCAAACTTTTATTAGTAAGTTTTTGAACTCCTCCATAGTAACCAAACCATATATTTTCTTCATTATCAACAAAAAAGGATAAAATTTTCTGTCCCGATAATCCGATAGATTGATCGTAAACGATAGGACTTAAATTAAGAGAAAAAATTTGATAAACTTCAAAATTTCCAATTAGCCAGATAGCTCCATCATTTGTTTGAGTTATTTTATGTATAGTTGATTTTATATTAGACTTAGAGTTGATAGTTTCACCTAAATCCTTTTGCATCAGCGAATAATTATTTGTATTATAAACACCTTCTTTTGCCGAAATCCAAATGTTTTCATCAGCATCAATAAAAACACTATATACATTCAAATCATTTATTTGTTCAACAGAAAATTTTTCAATATCAAATAAAAATAAACCATTACCTGTACCAATTAAATAAGTTTGAGTAAAGGGGATCTGAGTAAGCGATCTAACACTGTTCAAATTAAAACCAAAAACATCATTTAAAACAAATTCGGAAGTATCAGAATAAATTACAATTCCGGCATCGCCATAAAAGAATTTTCTGTTTTGTTGATCAATATAAATATTTTTAAAAGGAGTTCCAACAAATAAACTGTCAAAAACATCACCATCAAAAGTAGAAATTCCACTAAGAGTAGCAAAATAAATTACAGAATTATTATCTTGTTTAATATCAAGCACTTCGTTACTAATAAGTCCGTTAGAATTATTAAAAACTTCCATTTTACGCCCATTAAACTTTACTGCCCCCGAAAAAGTTCCAAACCAAATATATCCTTCATTGTCTTCAAAAATAGAAGTAATATTTTCTTGTGGCAATCCATTATCAGAGCCATAAAACACAAATGGGAATACGCCAATATTGTATGTTTGATGTAATGCAATCAGGAATTTTTCGGCAGCTTTAAATGGCATACCGGTTTGAGTTTTAAAGAAGTTATCTAATGTTCCGTTCTTTTTGGCATAGTCAAAAAATTCTAAAACTTTTTGTCTTAATTTGGGTTGATTTCTTTTAACAGCCCAGCCGGCTTTTTCAATTTCACCTAAAATAAATTTAGCTTCTAAATTTGAATAATCAGGCAAAGAGTATATAGAAAAACTTGCAATAGTGTAATCGGCTTGGCCTCTATCAACAATATCTAATAAATCGTTGGCTCCGGCATAAAAATAGTCTGTAATATTATTGCTTAATAAAGCATTTTCGTAAGATGACCCCTGAGCAGTAACACCTTTAAGTTTTTTTAAATCGGCAACGGTAGTAATTTTAAGATTTTTGTTGCCAACAACAACTAAGGCATTAGGCATATAACCAATAATATCAACTTTACTCATACGCCATGGAACAGGTGCTAATAAATCGCAAGCAACATCAACATCATTAAAAAAGTCAGGAGAGTAACTACTGTCTTGATAAATTAGCCCATCACTTGCAGTAAAATAATCTGAAATACTTGGAACAATTTTTATTTCTAACTCAAGATTTAAAAAATTAGCTAAAGCTTCGGCTAAATAGTGCGAAAATTGTTTTGCACCATTAGCTTGATAAATCATTTCTCTTTCACGAAGAGCAACAACCAATTTTCCGGAGTTTACTATATCATCATAACTTCTGGCCGAAAAATCATCATTCCCTGCATAAGAATTTATAATACCTAAATAAGTTTTATAATCAATACCGTAAGTGTTTTGAAAGAGCACATTAAGAGTTCCATCACCTTTAATCGTTTCAAAAAAGTTATTTATTTCGTTAGCAAGTTCAAAGTTATTATTTTCAACGGCCCAACCAACATCAAAAGGTTTACCAATTGGGAAAGCTAATTTTGCATAATTTGAATGTTCGTTAATAAATTTTAATGCTAAATATGAAACGGCAACAAATCCATCAACTTTATTATCTAACAAAAGTTGTTGAGATTCTTCTTCAGAAACTGTTTGAATAACATTAATTGTATTGTTAAGTTTATCGTCGATAATAGAAATATTTTCAACGTAGCTTGAATTTTGCAGCAAAGAAATATTTCTGTTTTTAAGATCAGCATACACTCTAATATCTTCATTAACAACGTAATCAAGATATTCTTCGGGAATAACTAATTTAGTTAAATAATCCCAATCTTTATTCATTTTTTTAACCACAAGCAAATCGCTAACTTGCATAATTCCTGCGTAATCATATATTTTTTTCCGCCAATCAAAAACGTAAATTGTGCCACAAATAAAATCTGCCTTTTTAAGAGCATCGGGAGTGTATGAATATTCGGGATTAGTTTCTAAGTCGGTAGGACGCACGCCATTATCCATAAAATTTTCGTCCCAACTGGTAATTATAGGCACTAATTCTACATTCAAGAATTTAGCAAATTCTAAAGCTATTTTATAGTTAATACTGTTAAAATTACTTTCGGTAAATGCAGCATATATCACTCCGCTTTCTTTAATTTCTTCTAAACTTCGTCCGAACAAAAAAACAGGTAGAAATGCAAATAATATTATTAGGTATTTCTTCATTAATCAATTTTTCCAAACCTTTTTTAAAAAACAATTATTATGCCCTTTTACAAACAGTTTTCAAATATATTAAAAAAAATTAAATCCGTGCAAGTATTTTTTACTTTTTGTAAAACAAAGCAA
>JAFGXO010000043.1 GCA_016936595.1 Bacteroidales bacterium
ACATTAACATTATTATATTTTAACAGCTGTTAAAAAAACAACATACAGCATTATTTTTTTGTTAAATTTTCACTATGAAATATCTTACTTTTCTCCTGCTTTTTGTTCCATATTTTGTTTTTTCACAAGGAATTAATGAACGCAAAAATACCGAAAAATCATTTGTATTATTGAAAAATAATGACAATAATTTACCTTTTTTAAATTTAAAAGAAAAAGATTTTTATCTTATTTCAATAGGTGGAAATTCTGATGTGTTTAAAAAAAGCATGGAACGATACGATAATTTTGTTGACAATAAAAACCATGCAAATTACTTTATTGTTGCTGTTTATGAAAACATTCCTGAAGAAATATCAAGAATAAAAAATGAGCTAAAGAATAAGCAATATACTTTATGTTTTTTTAATACATTTACAGATACAGTAGATTTAATTTACTACGCTAAATCTCTAGTATATACACCTCGTACAGATTCTTTATCATTAGATTATTGTGGACAGCTTTTATTTGGAGCTTTTAGCATAAACAACAAACTACAAGAATATTTAACAAACGAATATTTAATAGATTACGGTTTGCCTTTGGTTGGCGAAACTCGCTTTAAATATACTATTCCTGCAGAAATTTATCTTGATTCTGCTTATATATTTTCTAAAATAGATTCAATTGCGAATTACGCCATTAAAAACAATGCAACACCAGGGATGCAAGTGTTTGTATCTATAAATCAGAAAGTTATTCTGCAAAAATCTTATGGATATCACACCTACGACAGCATAATACCTGTACAAAACACCGATTTATATGATTTAGCTTCGATAACTAAAATTGCTGCTTCGGCTCCGGCAATGATGTTGCTTAATCAAAAAAATAATATTGACATTAACTCTAAGGTTTCTAAATACTTATGGCTGTTAAAATTTTCGGATAAACGAAAAATTACTCTTATTGACGCTATGTGCCATCAAGCTCAACTGTATCCGTGGGTGCCTTTTTGGAAATCGGCTCTTGACGATAATGGAAATTTAAGTTCTGATGTATTCAGTACAGATTCGTCACACAAATTTAACCTAAAAGTAGCGGACAAATTGTTCATTGCTTCAAAATATAAAAAACAAGTTATAAAGCAAATAAAAAAAACCGAACTACTTGCAGACAAATCATACAAATACAGTGATTTATCTTTTTATTTGTATCCTAAAATAGTAGAAAAATATTCGGGAAATTTAACTTTTGAAGAATTTTTAGATGAAAATTTCTACAAACAACTTGGTGCTAATTCGCTGTGTTTTAATCCTTTGCGATATTTTAATAAAAATAAAATTGTCCCAACAGAAATTGATAAGCTGTTTAGAAAACAATTGATACACGGATATGTACACGACGAGGGAGCTGCTCTATTAGGAGGAATTTCGGGACATGCAGGATTATTTAGCAATGCAAACGACTTAGCAAAACTTATGCAAATGTATTTGAATTATGGTACTTATGGTAATGAAGTTTATTTAGATAGTAATATATTAAAACTTTGGACTTCGTACCAATTTACCGACAATGGAAATAGACGAGGTATAATATTTGATAAACCTTTATTGGAACATAAAGAATGGGGCACACCTTCTCCTTCTGCTTCTGATTTAAGTTTTGGGCACACCGGTTTTACCGGAACATTTGCTTGGGCTGACCCACAAAGCGGATTACTTATTGTATTTCTTTCAAACAGGGTTTATCCTACTCGCGACAACAAAAATTTACTAAACTTAAATATTAGAACCAATATTCACCAAGCAATTTACGATGCAATTCAAGAAAGAGAAGATCTATTTGATGGCATAGAACATTTTATAAATAGTTATTAATACGTGTCAATAATTGTTTGAATATCAGCCCATAATTTATTTGCGGTTTTTTCCCACGAAAAATTTTGCCGTTGTATTCTGCCTTTTTCTATCAGCTTGTTGCGTAAATTAACGTCGAGTTCTATTATTTCTAAAGCTTCGGCAATTTCAGAAATCTCAAAAGGATTAACATAAAGAGCTGCGTCGCCGGCAACCTCCGGCATTGAAGTTACATTTGCCGAAATAACAGGAACATCGCAATACATTGCTTCGAGAATAGGAATTCCAAAACCTTCAAAATAAGGCACAAAAGCCATTGCAACTGCCGATGCCACTACTTGGTGTAAATCATTTACATCTAAACGACCAGTAAAAATTATTTCATCTTTAAATTTTAATGTATTATAAACGTTAAATAAATCTGAATTTTTAAAAAACTTTGCACCTACAATAATAAGCTTAAATTCAGAATGAGTTTTTTCTTTATAATCATTAAAAGCAATAATTAGTCGTTTTAAATTTTTCCGTGGGTGAACACTTCCAACAAAAATAAAATAATTAGCTCCCGATGAATATTTATTTTTTACTCTCATCTTAACTTCTTCACTAACAGGAGAATATAATTCATCTGCACCATTATACACAACCGATATTTTTTGTTCATCAATTCCATAAATACTTGCAATATCATTTTTAGAAAAATCAGAAACAGTTGCAATTATTTTTGCCTGATGTGCAAATTTTGGGAAATATTTATTGTAATATTTTCGAGTAAAAAAGGGCAAATCGTTTGGATTATGAACAAAATTGATGTCGTGAATAACGTTTAAACAAGGAATATTGGTTTTAGGTAAATATCCGTCGGGAGAAACAAAAATATCCGGATTAATTTTATTTAAAGTTTTAGGCAACATAAAATCAAACCAAATTTTCCATAAAATAGGGTGCCTTGTTGGAGGCGAAACCACCAATGGTTCAACATTTTCAGCAAAAATAAATTCTTTATCAAAAGGTCTATCAAAAATAAAATAAAAAGTATGTTCGGGGTGATTTTTAACAATGTTTTTTAGCGTATGATATGTAAACCAACCAATTCCATCTAATTTATTTTTTATTAAAAGACGAGTGTTTACTGCTATTTTCATTTTTTTGTACAAAGATATTTTTTTACAGATAAAATACATATTTTTTTTAAAATGCAACAAAATTTATAGATTTATAATGTAAAGTTTACTTTTACTTTAAAATTTAAAACACTGAAAAACAAACAATTAAAAATTCCCATACAAAAATAATGACAAATTTTCTTTTCTTGTTTCTAAATTTGTTAGATTTGCACAAAGAATAATGATTTTCAGATGCCGGACTTAAATCAGAAATTGGAACATAAGTTGCTTCAAAAACTTTCGCCGCAACAAATACAACTAATAAAGCTATTAGAAGTGCCTATTATTGAACTGGAGCAACGAATCAAAAAAGAAATAGAGGAAAATCCTGCTTTAGAAGATGCAACTACAAACGCAGACGAAGATGATTCGTTACATCGAAAAGATGACGATGAAAATGAAAATATAGAAAAAGAAAAAAAAGAAGAAATTGAAGATTACGACAATCCTGAGCTGGAAGAAATTCCGGAAAAAAATTTAGAAGAAGAATTTTCGGTTGACGACTATATTGAAGACGACGAGATACCTACATACAAACTAAAAGACAATAACTACGGCGAAGAAACCGATAGTGCTCAAACATTTTACTCGGTTGATGATTCTTTTCACGAATTTTTAGAAACTCAACTTTCTGTTTTAGACCTTGATGAAACAACAGAACTAATTGCAACATACATTATTGGCAGCCTCGACGAAGCAGGATATCTTCGCAGAGAAATAAATTCTATTACAAGCGATTTACTTCTTTTGTATAATATTACCGTTACTCCCGATCAAGTTTTTACCGTATTAAATATGGTTCAAAGCGAACTTGAACCTGCCGGAATAGCTGCGAGAGATCTTAAAGAAAGCCTTTTACTTCAATTAAAAAGAAAATTAAAAGACAACGAAAGCGACGAGGTATTAAACATTGCTTATACAATAATAGCCGAATATTTTGATATTTTTTCTAAAAAGCATTACGAAAAAATAAAAAATAAATTAGATATTGATGACGATATGCTAAGAAATATTGTAAAAGAAGTGCTAAAATTAAACCCAAAACCCGGAAACGCTTATTCTGTTCAGGGCAAACAAAACTTTTTACAAATTGTTCCGGATTTTATTCTTAAAAACATTGACGAAGAACTTACGCTTTCTCTTAATTCAATAAACGTTCCGAGTTTAAAAATTAATAAAGACTTTGAAACTATTTTAAAAACCTATAACGAAAGCACTAAAGAACAAAAGAAAGATAAAGATGCTGTTACTTTTGTTAAACAAAAATTAGATTCGGCAAAATGGTTTATTGAGGCAATAAAACAACGCCAAAACACATTGCTTAACACAATGAATTCTATTTTAAATTATCAAAAAGAATTTTTTATGTCGGGCGATGAAACAAGACTTAAACCGATGATTTTAAAAGATATAGCCGAAAAAACACATCTTGATATATCTACAATTTCCCGCGTTGCTAACAGTAAATACATTCAAACTCCTTATGGAATTTTTCCTCTAAAATATTTCTTTTCCGAAGGCATGGAAAACGATCAGGGAGAGGAGGTTTCGACAAGAAAAATAAAAAAAATTCTTAAAGAAGCCATAGAAAACGAGAACAAAAAAAAACCATTAACCGACGAAAAACTCGCAAAACTTTTACAAGACGAAGGATACAAAATTGCCAGAAGAACTGTTGCTAAATATCGCGAACAAATGGGTATTCTTGTTGCCAGATTACGTAAAAAAATTTGAAAATTATTGTTATTAAAAACGCCTTTAATGAAACAAGACCACATCTTTAACTTTTTATGGTGGCTGGCCACTCCTTTTTTTATTGTTTTTTTCTTCTTGATTTTACTTCTGTTCACTGCCGGAATAACATATATTAACTCTTTTTTATACTTAACCATTTTTCTTGTTACAATTCCTCTTTTTGTTGATTGGGTTGTAGCAATGTTTTTTCCTAAAAAAGAAGAATTAAGACCAAAAATATCCGCATTAGTTTTTTTAACTGATTTTATTCTTACATATTTTTTAATTGCCAAAGATTTTTCTCCAATTATTAAGTTTTTCTATGCTGTTTTTGCTATTCAAATTATTATATCATTTATCTTAAGATTTTTAAAACAAAATCAATACACCTTTCTTCTCGGAGCGTTTTTCGCAACAACAGTAACACTCTCTGTTTTAATGGTTTATGATTTTTATTATTTAATAATAATTGAACTTTTATTTGCCGGAATTATTATTAAATATTTTATTAAATTCAAAATAGATACTACTAAAAAAATGATGACAAATTATTTATTAGGAGTTTTTTCAACAACTGCAACAGCCTTAACTCTTTTTTATTTAGTTATACTTTAAAAAATGATTTATTCTCTTTCCAAAATAGCCCAAATAACTAAGGGTGTTCTTGTAGGCAATGATACAAAAATAAAAAACCTTATGTACGATAGCCGAATAATATTTAATTCGGAACAAAACTTATTTTTTGCATTAAAAAGTGCTTTTAATGACGGACACAATTACATAAATGATTTATATCAAAAAGGTCAAAAAAACTTTGTTGTAAATAACTATTTTAATGATTTTAAAAATTATCCAAAAGCGTGTTTTATTGTTGTAAATAACACAATTACCGCACTTCAGCAATTAGCATCGTACCATAGGCAAAATTTTGATATTACAGTTTTTGGAATAACCGGAAGCAACGGGAAAACAATTGTAAAAGAATGGCTTACATATTTTTTAAATAAACAAGAAAACGGATTACAAAGCCCTAAAAGTTATAACTCACAAATTGGTGTTCCTTTATCGGTTTGGGAATTAAATAAAAATCATAATGTTGCTGTATTCGAAGCCGGAATTTCAAAGCCTGACGAAATGACGAGTTTGCAAAAAATTATTCTTCCCAAAATTGGAATTTTAACTAATATCGGCGACGCTCATCAGGTGAACTTTAAATCAATAAAACAAAAAATTGAGGAAAAACTTAAACTTTTTTCAGATTCCGAAATATTGATTTATAGCCCTGATTTTAAGCAGATTAAAAACACTATTAACGAAAAATTACCTAACTTAAAAACTTTTAGTTGGTCGCGTGAACAAAAAGCAGATTTGCAAATTTTAAAAATTATCAAATACTCAAAAACTACAAATATTGAACTTGTTTACAAAAGCAAAATTTATCAAATTACAACTGTTTTTTCAGACAAAGCATCAATAGAAAATATAATGTCTGTTCTTTCGGGATTACTAATTTACTACCCGTTAAAAAATCCTAACGACTTTAATTTTCTGGAACTTTCGCCTATTGAAATGAGGCTGCAACAAATTCAAGGCAAAAATAATTGTACTATTATTAACGACAGTTACAACTCCGACTTGACTTCGTTAAAAATTGCTATAGATGTACTGAATACTCAAAATCAAAATTCAAAACGAACTTTATTTCTTTCCGATATCTATCAAATAGGAAAAACCGAAAAAGAATTATATCATGAATTATCAAAATTACTAAATAACAGTTCAATAAATAAACTTATTGGTGTTGGCGAAAATATTTCAAAATATCAAAATTTATTTTCTGTTGAAAAATACTTCTTTGATAGCACAAACGAACTAACCAAAAACTTAAATAGATTTGAATTTATTGATGAAGCCATCTTGCTAAAAGGAGCCCGCAAATTTCACTTTGAAAACATTTCTGATATATTACAACTAAAAAACCACAGAACCGTTTTAGAGATAGATATGACTGCTTTAGACCATAATTTAAAACACTTCAGAGAAAAACTTAACCACAATACCAAAATAATGATTATGGTTAAAGCATTTTCGTATGGTAGCGGAAGCTTTGAAATTGCAAACTTTTTGCAAAAAAAGAATATAGATTATCTTGCTGTTGCAATTGCAGATGAAGGAATTGAACTCAGAAAAGCCGGTATCTCTCTGCCTATTTTAATTTTAAATCCCGATACCGCAAATTTTAACATTTTTGTAGAGAACAAATTAGAGCCTGAAATTTACAACTTTAAAATGTTATATGATTTTTATAACGCAGTAAAGAATAAAACATCTAATGCTTATCCGGTTCATATAAAAGTAAATACAGGTATGAACCGATTAGGTTTTTCTAAAAATCAAATACCTGAACTTCTTAAAATTTTAAAAAAATCAAGCAAAATTTATGTGAAATCAGTTTTTTCTCATCTTGTTGGTTCCGGAGATGAACAATTTGACAAATTCACAATAAAACAAGTAACCGATTATAATTCTATTGTTTATGACATGGAAAATAATTTGGGTTACTTATTTCTTAAACACATTTTAAACTCTGCCGGAATTGAAAGATTTAATGAATATCAATTTGATATGGTTAGACTTGGTATTGGATTATACGGAATAAGTTCGGTTAATAATTCAAACTTGCAAAACATTAGCACATTAAAAACAAAAATAATTCAAATTATCAAAGTAAAAGCAAACGAAACAATAGGATACAACAGAGCTGCAAAAGTTAAAGTTGATAGCGATATTGCAACTATTCCTATTGGCTATGCCGACGGATTAAACAGACTTTTAAGCAATGGCGTTGGTAAAGTAAGAGTTAACGACAAAATTGCTCCTATAATTGGAAATATTTGTATGGATTTAACAATGATTGACATTACCGGAATTAAAGCTAAAGAAGGCGACGAAGTAATAATTTTTGACGAAAAAAATTCAATCGTAGAACTTGCTAAACTACAAAATACTATTCCCTACGAAATATTAACTTCAATTTCTCAAAGAGTAAAACGAGTTTACGTTTGGGAGTAGAATATTAGCTTGTAAAAAAAAGCCACAATAAATATCGTGGCTTAAAAAAAATTATTTTCTGACTCTATGAATAGACTCCGAGATATTTATTATAAAATCACCAATTCTTTCGGATATTGAAAAAATCTCGGTGTACATAATACCTACTTTATATTTATATTCTTTTACCTTAATGCTTGACACATTATCAACTCTTAATTTATTTCTAAATTCATTAATTTCATCTTCAATTTGTAATGCGTCATTAACAATAATTTCACTATATTCCTGAACCAAATTTTTATTCATTTCAGCAAATGCTTTATTTATTAACTCAAACATTTTTAATACATTATTATTTAATTTTTCGACAAATTTAATGTTTGCTTCTTTTTTTCTAACAAGTGCCCTTGATAAATTATAACAAGCATCTCCTAAACTTTCAATATCGTCAATAATTTCTAACATAGCTTTTACTCTACGCGAACCCAATTCACTCATTTCAGATTCAGCAACTTTTGTTATATAATCGGCAATTTCTTCCTCCATTCTATCAATGATATCCTCATATTTTTGAATTTTTGAGAAAAGTTTGTCGATTTTTTCAATCTTATTTTCGGCGTATAATTTTTCCACATAGTTAAACATCTTTGTAACTCGTTGCCCATATATTTCTATTTCTTGTTTTGCTTGCAGTAATGAAATTTCAGAAGTAGAAAGCATTATTGAATCGATGTGTTTTAATCTAAATTCTTCATCTTCTTCAGAATCAGGAACTAATTTTATTACAATTTTTTCAATCAAAGGAACAAACCATATCATTAAAAGAACATTAGTAATATTAAAAAAAGTATGAAATACGGACAATGCAATAGGTATAGAAACAGCAGAAAGTAAAGACGAAGGATTACCTTTAGTATGTAAAATAAAACTAATTAAATGTATGACCGGATAAAATAAAATCAAAATCCAAATTACTCCAATTGAATTAAATATGAAATGAGCCCTCGCTGCTCTTTTTGCTGACACATTTGCAACCATGGCAGCTAAATTTGCGGTTATAGTTGTTCCAATATTTTCACCTAAAACCATTGCTGCAGCAATTTCAAACGTAATAACTCCATTTGCAGCTAAAACTAAAGTAAGTGCCATAGTTGCACTTGAGGATTGAATTACAACAGTTAACAATGTTCCTATCATTACAAACATAATCAAACTGATATACCCTAAGTTAGTGTACTTGCCTAAATTTTGAACAAAATCACTTGTTGGGTCTATTTCGGGCACAGCATCTTTTAAAAACTCAAGGCCCATAAACAATAACGAAAAACCTATGATAAGCTCACCTATTGATTTTCGCTTTTTATTTTTTGAAAAGAAAAGAGGAAACGCAACCCCAATTAATGGTATTGCAAGTACTGACATTTTTACCTTAAAACCTAAAATCGAAATAATCCAAGCAGTAACAGTTGTTCCTATATTTGCTCCCATAATAACCCCTATAGATTGACTTAGAGATAAAAGACCTGCATTTACAAAACTAACAATCATTACTGTAGTTGCCGAAGATGATTGAATAATTGCTGTAATTAAAAAACCTGTAAATACTCCTAAAACACGCTTAGAAGTCATTGATGCAAGTATGCTCCGCATTTTTTGTCCTGCTACCTTTTGCAACGACTCACTCATTAACTTCATTCCGTATAAAAATATTCCGAGTGATCCTATTAAAGTAAGAAACTCAACTATTCCAAATTTTCCCATTATTTATTGTTATAAATGTTTTTGTAAAAAATTTTCCAAAACTAAAGTTTAAATTACTGAGCACACTCGGATTGAATGTTAATTTAATGTTAATTTTTGTTATTGTTAAAATTTATATTTAAAATTATAACATTTACTAATACAAAAAAATATAATACAATATTTAAAAGTAAAAGCGTAATAACTGAAAAAAAACGAGGATAGAAATAAAAAATTAGTAAAAAATTTGGAATTTAACAAACAAACCCTTTCAAGTTTAATAACTTAAAAGGGTTTTAGTAGCGGAGGTAGGATTCGAACCTACGACCTTTGGGTTATGAGCCCAACGAGCTACCCCTGCTCCACCCCGCAATTTTATTGTGGTGCAAAGATAAAAACTTTTATTTTAAAAATGCAACTTTTTTTAAATTTTTATTCAAGAAAACTTTAATTAGCTTATAATAAATGCATTACAATAAATATTTTTGTTTATAAAGAGCAAGTATTTTATTCATTGTTTTTTCTATTGGTTCAAAATCAATGCTAATTTTTGAAAAAAGTTTTTTAGAGGTGTATAATTCATCATTAATTGCATAACTAATAAGAACCTTGTTAATTATTGGTTTACCAAAAGTAAATAAAATATTAAGATATCGTAAAAAATTTAACATTGAAACAGATAATTTTTTAGATTTTATTTTTTTTTTGGTTATTTTATTAAAATAAAAGAACAAAGTTTTAAATGATAAATTTTCTGATGAAACTAAAAAGCGTTCATCAGAAATATTAGAGTCCATCAACTTCTGCATTACTTCAACTAAGTCGTAAACAGAAATATAGCCTTTTTTTCCACAAGTGTGGTGTTTAATTCCTCTTTTGTAAAAATATTTTAAAAACCTTATACCATTACTGTTTAATAAATACGGGGCAACAATAACAGACGGATTAACTATTACAGCGTTTAAACCTTCTTTTATGCCTCTCCACACTTCCAATTCAGCATAATATTTTGTTAAAGAATAATAAGTTGATGCTTGTTCGGGATTAATAAAATTTTCTTCAGATGTAAGTCCAGTAGTATTTAAACTAATTGTTGCAATAGAGCTAACATAACATAATTTGTGAATATTTTTTTCGAGCGAAGCATTAACGATATTTGCAGTTCCAACAACATTAGTTTGATAAAACCGATCTTTATTATGATTTTGAATAGACACATGAGCGGCACAATGATAAATTTGATCAACACCTTCAAAACTTTCTATAACATCAAAGTAATTTGTAATATCTGCTTGCCGCCAAATAATTTTATCAAAAAAAAACTGATAATCAGATACATAGAAAGAAAATATTTTTTTTGTTTTTTCAATCGAAGAAATGTTTCTGTATATTGCTACAACTTTTTGATCAAGTTTTAGCAAGTTAAGCAATAAATGAGCCCCTAATATTCCTGTTGCACCGGTAACTAAAATCATCAATAAAATTTCTGCAAAGGAAAAGTATTTTTTTTATAAAAAAAAAGCTCTCGAAAAATGAGAGCTTAGAATATTACTATGGAGCTTTTATGGAGTAATTTCTATTCCATTAATAGTAAATGTGTCTGAACAACCATTGAATTCAACAGTTGTTTGTTGATTGTTATTTGTATTATTAGTAATTGTAATTTTACCTGCAATAATTCTTGTTTTTCCATCATCACAAGTATTGCTAACAACCAAATTTACACCTTCAGATGTAAATTTCTCTCCGTTTCTATTAACACCGTCTTTATTAAAATTAACAGTTTTAACATCATCATATCTGTCTAAAGGAGTTAAAAAACCTTCGTCCCATTTAACTGTGCGTGTGCCGGACCAAGTAACTTCTTCTTGTGTTGACAAAAGTATTTTCATGTCATTTTCAGTTATTTGGTATTCTTTATTAATTCTTGATAGTAACTGAATATTAATAGTGCCGCTTAAAACATCTCCGTCTCTTGAGAATTCATTAAAAGTAACTACAACAATTTTAGTAGAATCTAATCTCCAGCCAAATTCCCAATCAATAATTATTTGTCCACTTCTAACAACGCCGTCAGACATTGTACAAGCATTATTAAAAGTTAAAGTAGTTTGGAAACTGCCATCACCTAATTGTTCTGTTTCGCGTTGATAACAAGAAGTATCTTCGGCAAAAGCTTTACCTCCTCCGTCGGTTTCGCCGTTAGTAAAAGTAAACACATCGGATACAGCAAGTTCGCCAACATGTACATCTCTACCGGTTGCCTGATCGGGCTCGGTAATAGGGTCGCAAGAAAACAGCATGAGTAAAAAAAACGCTGTTATTAAACTTAATTTGAATAAATTTTTCATTTGTTTTTTTGTTTTATAAGTAGTTTATAAGTAGAACGTTTTCAACTAAAAAAAGTTGTCCGTAAAATCACATTAGAACAACCCAAATTCACAAAAAAAGCTCCCGAAGGAGCTTTAAATATTATTAGTCTAACAAACCGTAGTCGGTTTTATCTCTACAACCAAACACAAAGTTTAATCCAAAATTTACATTTAAATAATCAGTGTTTTTCAACCATTTAGTAGCAATACCTTTATCGTAAGGTTTATCGGGGCTTAAACCATATCTTGCTCCCATCATTGGTAAAGAGAAATTATCCATAGTTAAGAACATTTGCAAAGGTCCAACTTTATATGAAAATCCCATACCCACATTGTTCATGCTTTTTTTAGACATAGTATATGATAGAGAATAAGACCAGCCTCTCCAAAACATCAAAGTGCTTGAAAGAGTGTAGCTTGAATATAATTTTTTGTTAAAGAAAACTCCATTATATAAAAAACCAAGAGTTACCCAATCTTTTGGCATATATGCAGCACCAAAGTTTAATTTTGTATTTAAAGATGTTTTATACTCATTATTGGTAATTGTAGGATCAGATAAAAATAATAAAGAATCAATAAAATCTTCAGTAACTAAACCAATAATTGAATCACGAGTATCAGTATCTTTTAAGGCTGTAAATAAACCTAATGTTCCAATATATTTACCAACATCTAAACCGGAGAATACGAATTCAGATTCGTTAGTAGTAATATTAGTTGGAGTTGCTTTCCATTTAATGAAACCAAGATCCAAAACACTGGCAGAAAATTCAAATTTATTGTTTAAGTTATAAATAACACCAAAATCAACTCCAAATCCGGGGTTATTTGTTGTTATATCTCTAAGCAACAACGGATCATCTTGAATATCTTGAATTAAAGTAGAGTCCAATTCGGCACTGGTAATGTTTCCTTGATCATCGTAAATTACATTTAAGGGTGCAGTTGTATTAAAGTTAAACGATGTATTAAAAGAATAATCGTAAATATCAGCAGGATCGTCAGAAACATGCCAATCGAACATAAATTGTTCGGTATTAAAATTAACAATTCCTCTTAGAACTTTAAATTTACCACCAATTGTAAGTCCCTGAGCAACTTCGCCCGAAGCACCTATAGAAACTTCGGTGTAAGCAGAAGTATTTACTGCCATGTTAGTTGCCGAAATAAAACGTCCGTCTGTAAAAAAGTTTCCATCTTTTAATAAAAAAATTGATTGAGGATATGCAAAATTAGTTTCAGTTCTTAAACTTGCATCAAAAGAAATTTGTACTCCTCTAATCCAAAATGCAGTTGTCCATAATGCAGTTCTTGTGTTTAAAAAGATATAATTTAACTCATTCATTCTGTCATAAGTTGCATCGGGATCATAATGAAAAGAATCAGCTAATGATTCATATTCAAAAAATATATCGTTATAACCTATGCCTGTATTTTTAAGAGTAACAAATTCAGAAGATAAGCCCGGCAGGCCTAAAATGAATTTACACTTTACTTGGCGAGCAGGATTTAAATAAGTACTTTGATATAAATTTTTATTAAAATACAAAGAATTACCTTGCCCAAAGACTGAAATAGATATAAATAATAGAGCTATAATGTAGATTATTTTTTTCATCTGTATATTTTTATATTAATAAGTTTGTTTTTTTATTGAGGTATATCACCGGTGTTTCCATTGTAGTTAACTTTAAAACCTAATTTTAATCCAAGTTTATAATAGCCAAATATTTTAACGTCTTGACCTGTTGATGATTGATAAGAGTTAAGCTTTGAAGTAACTATTACTTTAGAAGCATGATATTGTTGTAAAAGAGCAAGTTGTTCTTGGCTAATTTCTATGGTAACTTCAGAAACGACAGAAGAGGTTGTTACTCCATTAGGATTAGTTATTGCTGTGGCAAATTCCCAACCGTCGCCTTCAAACAAATTAAGAATAATGTCATCAATTCCTCCTTCGTTATTAGTATCAGCAAAAGAAACTTGTGATAAGCCACTTACGGGAAATTCATTATCTATAATTAGTTTAATGGTTACCGATTGAATTTGTTCATAATTTTCAATTGATTCGAAAGAAAAATCAACGTTTTCTCCTAAAACAAAGTCAACTAAATGTGCGTTTACCGGTAAATCTACATCAACATCTATTGATATCTTTTCGTTTCCAACTATTGTAGGAAAACCTATTGGTAAAGGTTGAACTTGATCGCTTCCGGCTGTTACGAAAAATGATAAATATTTAGGTATTGGAGAAAAGAAATCTTCAAAATCGGGTAACTCGGTTTTATCAACTACAACAGGTGTTGTTACTGTTTCAAACTGAGTAGTTGGAGCGTTAATGTTATATTTTTTATGATCGCGAACATAGGTTGTGTCATAAACAGGGCTAATAAGTCTAATAGTATCAATTTTAAAGAATGTAACAATTGGTATTTCGTTTTTAACAATAAAGGTAAATTTCGGGTCATCAAAGAAAAGATGTCCGCTAAGAGCGTTTTGATAAAGTTTTAACTTACTTGTGTCTGTTGATGCACTAACACTATCAGGTTGCACAGGAGTTATAACAGGCATACCATATATCTGACTTGCAGTAAAGCTAACTACATCTTTAAAATACATTCTTAAATGAACTAAGTCTTCATCATCTACTTCTGCCCAAAAAGAGGAATCTGTGCTAGGAATAAAATTAGACAATGTAAAAGAAGTATTAATAATAGGAACTGCAATTTCTCCATCAATTAAAATATCTGATGAAGTACTTGTTGGCTCCGGAAATTGTTCATTTAAAAATTCATCAAAAGGTTTTTTACATGAATTAATGATTAATAAACCAGAAAGCAACAGAAATAAGAAGCTTGATTTAATTTTAATTACTCTCATATCGATATTGTTTTAATTTTCAAAAAATTTTCGATAAAATTACAAAAAAAATTTTAATTTATAAAAAAAATTAAAAAATTGTTGATAAAGAAAACAAATAATCAGTATATCAAATAGTTATACAAAAAATTATTTTCACCAACTACTATACTAAAATAATTTTCCGACGAAAAATAGCCTACTGAAAATGGTGAATTTGCGTTTAATGGAAAATTTCTTTTAATTGTTCCATTTAAGTTAAACAGATATATGCTGTTTTCGCCACGTACTGTAATACCTATCTTTTTTTCGTTGTTAGAAAAATTTAAAATTGATGGCATATCCGAAATTTCATTTGAAAAAGTATGTGAAAATATTTTAGATCCATCTGATTTATAGATATATAAAGTGTTTCCATCAACAAAAATATAATCTAAATTATTATCCGAATCTAAATCATCAGCTAAAAAAAAATGGTTAGCCGAAAGAGTAACAAGGTTTTTAGAGGACACATTTCCTAATAAATCAATAAAAACTATTTTTCCGGAAGCATCTGTTGTAATAAATCCGGCTTTAGATGTAGATGTTTCTTCTTGGAAATAAAAATAACAATCATTAGGCAATGCAATATCGGTTTTAACATCTATTCTTTTTTCGCCTCTTCTGTTAAAAAAATATGGTTTTGATTTATCACCAACAACAATATAATCTTTTCCTTGATATGCAAAATAATAAACTTTTGATACAATTTCTGTGTTTGTTTGTGGATTTATCCAACCTGTTATGGGTTGCATATCCTTATCGTAAGCATAAACAGTTTTATCTACGCACGGAACAAAAAAACGATAATCATTATTATCATCGTAATCTACAACTGTAATACCTTTTGTGGTTGCAGAATTAAAATTAACACATTTTTCCATCAGCACTTTACCATTTCTATCAAATGTGATTAAATTATTAGTTGTGGATAAAAGAATCTGAAACTTATTATTATTGTACAAATCAACTTCGTGAAAATTATCAATAAAAGGTTCTTTTAAATGTTTAACCCATAAAAATTCACCGTGTTTATTAATTAAATAAATATAATTGCTATCGTCTGCAATCAAAACTTCTCGTTCAAAGGTATAATGGTTTAAGAACATAACAGGCTTTTTAGAAACATTTGATTTTAGCTCTCGTTCCCAAACAGCAATTCCTTTGTTTTGCAAAGAAGGGTTATATCGGGCATTAAAATGAGTTTGAAATAATAACTTTTTATCATAAGATAATTGAAATGTTATGAATTGAAATTTATTAAACAGATTTAGATTTTGTTTGTAAACTTCAACAAAATCAGCGTTTAACATATTTATCTGATTTAATGAATTAAAATTATTATTTGCGTAGTAAAAAACATTAGATTTTTCAGGAATCTGTTTAAGGTAGTCTTTATAATCTTCATTATAAACTAAAGTTTTATTGGTATGATATGAGTAATAAAATTTCTGTAAGTTTTGAATTGAATTACTAAAAACAGCAAAATTATTTATAAAAATAAAGTAATTCATTTCTACTGATTCTGGCACAAGTTCTCCAATGATAAGACTTGTGAAATTATTTGCCGTAAGTTGAAAAATTTTAATTTTATTTGAATTATCTACTTGATAATCAGTAGTAAAATCATCTATTGTTTGAGAAGTAGTACAATTTTTTTGAATAATTATATTTGTTATTTTTTCAAAATTATCTTTATTTTTAAGTTCAAAAACAACAAATTCAGAAAAATCATCAATAGTGTTATTAAATTTTACTTTAGCAAAAGTAATGGAATTTCCTATTTCAGTTATAACATCAGATTGTATATTTACATCATTCTTACTAAAAAAATCATCAACATCATTAGCATGCGTCCCTGATAAGTTTTTTGAGCTAAGATATTTTTCGTACTTAGAATAAAAAGAGGCAAAATCGGCAACCGAAAAAGTTAAAAATTCGGCAGTTTTGTAGGGCAATAAATCATCTGCTTCTAATTTTTGTGGGGCACTATTTACAAACATATATAAAAACATATCAGGTGAAGAAATTGGGTAGGTATAACCAGACATATTTATTAAAAGTTTGCCGAAATTAACATCAAAAGCCGACCAATTAGCAAATTTTTTAAGAATCAAGGATTTACGTGAATATTTATTAGTGAAAACAGCGGGAAGATAATCAGCTAAGAATGAATAATTTACATATAAATGAACACGGTTTTTACTAACGGTTTTTGAGGTTTGCTTAAATGCTAAATCTATAGATATTGGATTATTACTAAGTTTATGCCTTATAGAATTTTCAATTAGTAGCTCCGATTTACTAATAATAAAAATATTGTCGATAAAACTAAAATAGTAAGTTGAAGAGTCTTTACCTATTGTATATATATTTGTGTTATTGTAAATTCTAACAGAAGAATCGGAGGAATTTATGAATGAATAAATTTCTTTAACTAAATCTCGTTGTTTTTTTGGAGAAGGAATTTTTAAAGCCCCAAGAACATATAAATTATTTGCTCCAACGTTATGAAACGACACGATTATTTTTTCTTTTTTTACAAGTTCCTTAAAGGTTTTTGAATAAATAATAAAGCTGTCTAATCCAACAATGTTATTAAAAGTTTGATTTAATTGATTTATTGATAATATCTGAAATAATAAACTACTATCATTTCGGCAACTTTTAATAAAATTATTCAAATTAGGGATTTCAATAATATACGCAGCATCAATTGGAACAGCTTCAATAGCATTTGTAATTATTGATTTTTCTTTTTTTTGAATATAGAAATAACCTATAACAATAAATATTACAATAAAAACAGATACTATAAATAATAAACCAGATGTTTTTAATTTTGCCATTATTTAGTGTTTACTGTTAGCTTTTTTGTCTTCAATAACCTCAAAATCTGATAATTCTTCTTTATTGGCTCTTTTCTTTTCAATAACAACGTCTTTATTGTTTTGTTTTTTTTCAAACAAATTATTTTGTTTATTTTTATTTTTAGAAAGCATAAACATCAGTACTTTTGAAAGAATTTTAGGATTTCTAACTAACAAAATACTAAAAAAAATTAATAAAGCTATTAAAAAAAGTATTATTTTAAAAATCATAAAGAAATATTTTGTTATACTTAGTTAAAAAATTTTAAATAATAATAATAAGCAAAAAAATTGTTATTAATAATGAGAGTAAAACAAAAGAATAAAAAAACACAAATTGAGACTGTCTTTTTGTAGTACACCACAAAATGATAGTCTCAAAATAAAAAAAAACTTTTAAGATTTAAATATTTAAAACACGAAGATAAATATTAGAATATTATCTAAGTAACAACCAAAAAGAGTTGTCATTATATTTTGTTCTCAACTTTTTTAATTCTTCTCTTGCAGAATTTTCTTGATTAAATTTAGCCACCGACACTCTGTTATAAACACCAAACTTTGGCAGTACTTCGGCAGTATATCCTTGATTTTTAAAATACTGCTCTCTAATTTTTGCATTGTTAACATTTTGATAACTCCCAACAATTATATAAAAATTTCTACCGGAATTATCAATATCTGTATTAGTTGCAGGTTGAATATTTCCAACAGTATCTTCAACCATAACCGGCACGTCATCATTATTTACAGTAGTATCAATTCCAGTGTTGTTGGCATTATTTAAAGAATCGGTATTACTTTCGTCGGTATAAAATTCTTCATATCCTGGATAAATATTAGTATCGCGGCTTGGTGTTAGTGCCGATGGGTCGTCAGGATTGTCTTCTTTACAACCAATTGCAAAAAAAATTGCAGAAACAAGAGTTAGGATTAACAATTTTTTCATTTTAAAATATTTTAAAGTTATGTTATGCAAAGCTAACTGAAATATATTTATTTGCCAAATAAAAAAATATTTCTTGGTTATTTTTATTAACCTAAAAAGGACAAAGGTTTAAAGCCTATTACTAAAATATCATCAATTTGTTCATAGTCAATTTTCCACTGATAAAAAGCTTCGTGAAGTTTAGATTTTTGTAATTCTAAAGGTAAATCATTTATTGAGAGCAGGAGTGTTCTAAATCGCTTAAACTTGAATTTTTTACCGCTAATTCCACCAAATTGATCGGTATAACCATCTGAAAATAAATATATTGTATCATTTTCACGTAGTTTTAAATCTTGAGTAGTAAACGAATCAAATTCAAAGTCGTTTCCAACTGATTTTCTGTCGCCTCTAAGTTGGATAATACTTTTGTCTCTAACTATATATGCCGGATTATAAGCTCCTGTAAATGATAAGATTTTACGAGTTTTATCTATAACACAAAGAGAAAGATCCATGCCATCTTTAATATGTTTTTGATCAAATTTTTTCTTTAATGTTGAAATTACTTCCTTATTCATTAGATTTAAAATAACGCCGGGATCAAAAATCCCTTCGTTTACTAATCTATCAAGCAAGTTCATTCCAATAATTGACATAAATGCTCCGGGTATTCCATGTCCAGTACAGTCAACAGCTGCTATAAAAATCCGGTCTGATTTTTCGATAAACCAATAAAAATCACCGCTAACAATATCTTTGGGCTTAAAATAGATAAAACTTTCGGGTAATAATGTTTTTAAATTTTCGATAGGAGGCAAAATTGCTTCAATTATTTTTTTTGCATAGTTAATACTGTCGGTGATATTTTTATTTTTTTCTTCTAATAATTTACGCTGATTTTCAACTTGTTCTAATGCAAAGTTTTTTTCATGTAAAATTTTATTTTCTTTTTTAAAACTTCGATAAACGTATAAAAAACCTAAAGCTAATAATATAAAACCCAGAATAAAATATATAATTTTAAATGTCAAACTTTTACTCCAAGGTGGGGTAATTTCAAAAGTGAATTTTATAGGCTCGTTATTCCAAACGCCCTTAGAATTTGCACCTTTAATATATAAAGTATATTTTCCGGGAGAAAGACCAGTTATATTTATAAAATTAACAAACTGTTCATCAGACCAATCGTCATTTAAACCATCAATTTTGTAAACGAATTTATTTCTTTCGGGCAGAACATAATCAGGCAAATAAAAATAAATATTTATAATGCTTTTATAGTCAAATTTGTAAACTTTGTTTGTGTCGGGAAAATAAACTTCTTGAGTTTCAAAATTTTGATTTGAAATTACGAATTTTGTAATATTAACTTTTGCCGGCTTCATAATAGTTTCAACTTCATCTAAATTTGTCCAACTAACTCCATTTATCCCTGATACATAAAGTGTATTGTCATCATTTTTATAACTTCCTCCAATATTACACTCCAAAAAGCTTAATCCGTCAGATTTATCGTAAGTAATATAATTATAGGTTTGAGTATTAAATTTAACAACACCATAATTGCTTGTAAGCCATAAATTATTACTATCATCAGGTGTAATTGTGTAAAAAAAATCATTAACAAACCCTTTGTTTAAAGATGAAAACGAAGTAAAAGTATTTTTGTCGAGTTCAAATTTTACTAAGCCTGATATTGTTGTTATCCATAAAGTTTTTGAGTTTTGAAAATATAAATCCAAGCAATAATCATTTGGCAATCCATTTTTTTTAAACCAATGTTTAAACTCTTTTGTTTTTTTATTATATAAATTTAACCCTTTAATTGTTGTTATCCAAATAGAATCACCTGTTATTAAAGTAGATATAACAAGATTAGAACTTATAGAATTATTATTATGAGACAAATTTTTGTGCACGGTAAATCTTTTGCCATCAAACTCAATTAAGCCGTTTGCTGAAGAAAACCAGTAAATACCTTCGTTGTCTTTGTTTATATTGTAAATCCTATTATTGGTCATTAATTTATCAACAGGTATATTAAAATAATCGTAAATTTCATTAATCTTAAAAGATTCGGGATCTATAATAAAAACAGAATAGTCGGTTCCTAACCAAATGTTGCAACTATCTTTAAAAATAGAATAAACAGTTATTTCTTGAGTAGTATCATTTTGAAGCAAATCATCATAATGTATTATTTTATTAGAATTTTTATCAATCACGTATATACCATTGCTTCCTGCCCAAATTCTATTAGCGTTATCAACATAAATTCCAAAGATTGCATTATCGGCAGGTTTAAAAAAATCAAAAAAAGACGAAAATTTTGTTTTATTTGTAGAAAATTTATAAACACCAGCACCGAGCGTGCCGCACCAAATATTATTTGAGTTATCTTTATATATTGTAGTTATTTGTTCGGTTATAGCATTCAAATTTTTGTTATTTATATCTATAATTTGTGAACCATCAAAAGTTTTAAGCCCAGATTTTGTGCCTATCCAAAAATAGTTTTCTTCGTCAATATAAACACAATTAATAGTATTTTCTCTAATAAATCTATTTTGATTATAGTAATAATAATTTAAAAATTTACTCGATGTTTTCATAAACCGATTAAACCCCATATATGTACCAACCCATATATTATTTTGGTTATCCTGTACAACTGAACGTAACCTGTTATTACTAATTTTTTCAATAACACCTTTTATTTGATAAAATTGTTCGGTTTGAGGGTAAAAAATATTAATTCCATCTTTAGTAGCAAGCCATATATTATTTTCGTTGTCAACCATTAAATCCATGTGATTATAAATATATCGGGTTGTAGCTGTATCGGTTTTAAAAAAATAATGTTTAAATTTACCGTCTCCTAGATATTTTTCGAGAGAATTTTCTGTTAATGCCCATATTGTATTTTCAAAAAAAATCACTTGTAAAACATCATCATTATTTATTGAGTTTGGATCAGATGGGTCATTTTGTAACCAAATATAATTGTTTTTATAACGTTCCCAGATAGTAATTCCGTCGCTTGTAGCAATAATTATATTGCCTTTATTATCTTCGATAATATCATTTATATAATTGTTTGAAATACTTGAACTGTCGTTTGGATTAAATTTAAAAATATTAAATCTATATCCGTCAAATTCATTTAAACCATCTTGAGTTCCCAGCCATATTATTCCATCGGAAGATTGAAAAATACAAGTAACTGCATTTTGAGACAAACCATCTTCGATAGAATAATTCTCAACGTAGGGAGTATTCTGAGCAACTCCAAACTTTAAAAGAATAGTAAAAAATAATATTTGAGCGATAATTTTTTTCAATGTTTATATTTATGAGATGGAGAAGGGATAAAATCACCTATTTCAAGATTATTCCATTTTTTATCAATTGCATCAATCGTTTTTGAGTTCATTACAACAATGTTAGGCCACTGCCTGTCAAAATCATCAAACTCGGGCATTTTAGTTGTTGCATCTACAAGCAAAACTGTATTTTTATAGATTGAACTTGTTACTATTTTTGTATCTCGTAAAGGAGCAATATTATTTCCAACAAGCCACGCTACTGAATATAAATCAGAAACATCAAATTTGTCATCTATAAAAACAATAATTTTAAATAAACTAAGGTCTTGTTTTTGCAAAATTTCTGTTGCAAAATTCAGCACATTCATTTTTTTGCTAATAGCAACTAAAAGAATTGGAATTTTAATATTAGTTAAATTATTTGTTTTTTTTATTTTTTTATCATAATTTAGGAATTTAACTTCATCAAAAAACTGATTTTCAACATAGTTTTCATTTTTAATTTTATTTGTAAAATCAAATCCAATTTTAGATCCAAGGGTAAATTTTTCAGATGCATGGTCTAAAACGTCCATAGGTCCTTGGGAATAATACACGTCGGTTTTTGGGTTGAAATTTTTTAGAGATTTAGCTGCAAATTTCTTAAAATCAGACAATTCAACATCTAAATCGGTAATAAACAAGCACTTATTTAAAGCCATTTGTCCGTTACCCCACAATGAGTTCATTACCTTTAAAGCCTGCCCTTCGTAATCGGATTTTATTTTTACGCTTGTAAAGTTATGAGCAACACCGGCTTGGGGCAAGTGCATATCTATTACTTCGGGGGCTATTGATTTTTGCATAAGAGGCAAAAACAGTTTTTCGGTTGCTTTAGCAAAATAAGCATCTTCTTGTGGCGGAACACCAACTAAAGTTGCCGGATAAACTGCATCTTTTCGGTGCGTAATGCAAGTAACGTGGAATTTTGGGTAATAATCGGGCAATGAATAAAATCCGGTATGATCGCCAAAAGGTCCCTCCCAAATAAGCTCTTCATTTGGATCAATATAACCTTCGATAACAATATCGGAATCAGCCGGAACTTCAATATTTTGAGTAATACATTTTACTAATTTTACTCCTTTATTTCTCAAAAAGCCGGCTAAAATATATTCATCTGTATTATCGGGCAAAGGAGCAGTTGCGGCGTAGGTGTAAACGGGGTCGCCACCGAGTGCCACAGCTACCGGGATTTTTTTGTTTAATTTTTTATATTCGTTGTAATGTCTTGCTCCAACTTTATGTTTATGCCAGTGCATACCTGTTAAGTTTTTATCAAAAACTTGTAGTCGATACATTCCTAAATTGCGAATATTTGTAATCGGATCAATAGTATTTACTAAAGGAAGAGTAATAAATCTACCGCCGTCATCAGGCCATGTTTTTAAAACAGGTAAAATGTTAAGGTCAGCGTTTTTAATAATAACTTCTTGGCATTTACCTGATTTAACAGTTTGAGGAAGAATAGAAGCTAATTGTTTTATTGAACCTAATGCAGAAATTTTTTGACCAAAAGTAATTTTTGGAGAAGTAAATTCAACTATAAATTGGTTAATTTTATCAGCAATATCCGAAATATCTTGAACTCCAAGAGATAGAGACATTCTATAATCGGACCCAAAGGCATTAGTAAGTACAGGAAAATTAGTGCCGTTATTTTCAAAAAGGAGGGCTTTGCCTCCTTTTGGTGTTTTTGAAATTCTGTCGGTAATTTCGGCTATTTCTAAAACCGGATCAACAAATTTATTAATCCTTAATAACTCACCATTTTTTTCAAGAACTTCTATAAATTCTTTCAAATTTTTGTACATAATTGTAATAGCTGAATAGAGTTTTAAATCTCAAAATCGTCGTCATCATCGTCGTCAACGGGTATCATGTTAATTGGAATATCTACTAAGTCTCTAATTACTTCGCCGTATTCAAGCACATCTTCGTCTTCGTAAAACCAATTAATTGCACAATCAGCTCCAATTTCAAAAAGTTTTTTTAATTGTTTAGTTATGGTTATAAGCCACTTAGAACAACTTGTATTAAAATATTCAAATTTAAAATTAACCTCGGTTTTTGCTGCCGGACTTTCTAAATATTCTATTATCCATTCAACAATAGGCATAAAAAATTTTTCAGAATCTTCAATAAGCGAACGTCCTTCAAATTCAATTAAACCTTTTGAATTATCTAATATTACAGCAGGTGATTTATCGGTTGGTTCAATTAACTTTTTTTCCATTGTATTGTGATTTTAATAAATTTCGGGTAAAAAAATTTTTTTTACAAATTAACAAAATTTTACGCTTATTTGCAAATAAATTTTTGACTTTCAAAAGTTATTTATAGTGTAATTATTTTTATTTATTTATTTATAGTCTCAATTATAATGCCTAAAAGTTTATTTAAGATTAAAATTTGTATAACTTTGCATCAAATATATTTATATGCACGATTTATCTGATTTTAATATTGTGTTTTTATTAGTAGGTGCTGGCATTCTTGCTTTTGTAATAACATTAATTACCATACCCACAATAATAAGAATGTCAAGATTTAAAAAACTTTTTGATATTATAGACGAGCGAAAAATTCATTCAGAACAAATTCCCCGATTAGGCGGAATGGGTATTTTTGCAGGCTTATCTATAAGTATTTTGTTGTTTGTACAGGCGGAAAATTTTTTGGGATTTGGAGGCTTGTTGGCCGGTTTAATTATTCTTTTTTTTGTTGGATTAAAAGACGACATTCTTATAATTTCGCCTTTAACTAAATTTTTAGGACAAATAGTTGCTGCTTCGATTGTGATTTTTTTTGGTGGTGTAATGATAACTGATTTACATGGTTTTTTTGGGATAAATCAATTACACCCTATTGTTGGTTTTGGATTAACAATAATAGTTTTTTTAGCTACAACGAACGCCTTTAACTTTATAGATGGTGTTGATGGTTTATCGGCAAGTTTAGGTATTACCTCGGCTTTAGCTTTTGGTATTTGGTTTTTTTTAATTGAACAATATCAACATGCTATTGTTTGTGTTGCTCTAATTGCATCATTAGCCGGTTTTGTTAGATTTAATTTATTTTCTAAAAAAAATAAAATTTTTATGGGGGATACCGGAGCCATGATAATTGGTTATATGTTATCTTTTTTAGCCATAAAATTTAATGAATTAGATCTTTCCTTAAACAATAACGACCCTTTTTTTATACTTCCGGCACCAGCTGTAGCTTTTTCGGTTATGATAGTTCCCTATTTTGATATGCTTCGAGTAATTTACATAAGATTATTAAAGAAAAAATCCATCTTTTTTGCCGATAAAAATCATTTGCATCACCTTCTCTTAGAATTGGGGTTATCTCATAAACAAATTACGTTTGCTCTAACTTTTATTACAATGATATTTATTGGTTTAGTTTATTGGTTGTCAGATTTTGTAACCATAAGAAGACTACTATTAGTTGTTCTTATTTTAGCTCTTCTACTAAGTTTTATCCCCGAAATACTTGTGAAGCGTAAAAGACTTAAAAACAGACAATTATAAAATCACCTATTGTTTTTTTCCTTGTTTATTAATGTAATAATATATTGTATCATTAGTTGATGTTACAAGACAGATAAATGCTTTTCCGTTTATAAAAGATTCATTTCCTTTATACATGTTTATATAATCAAAATCATACATTGGAGGAATTATAATATTCATTAAGGAGTCAACATATCCGTATTTTCCGTTTGCAGCATTATGAGGTTCAAACGTATATTTAAATAGCTTTAGTCCATCGGAATATCTACGCATACTGATAAAATAAGCAGCAGAATCTTTTAATATATCTTCCTGAACTTTTGTTAAATAAGAGCTTTTATATTGTTTTGCTTCGTTATATTTTTTATAAGCCAACGAATCAAAAGAAGATTTAAAATTACTTCCAAATGATATTTCAGATTTTCTGATAACAACATTTCCCGGAGTGTAAGTTAACGCACGATTAAAAGCACTAATTGCAGTATCGATAAGATGAATTTTATTATACGTTATACAATCAAGAATCGCAACTCCTTCATTAAAAGCAATATTTGCGGGTTTTACAGGAAATAATACTTCGCTTGAGGTATTAACTATAACCGAATTGTTACTTGTTGATTTTTTATTAAAAGAATTTGAGACAATTTCGGGTAAATTTGATTTTTTTATAGCAAAACCAACAATAATAAGTAAAATTAACAATAGAGCAACAACAAAATAAAATCGTTTTAAAGATTCGTTTAATTTTTTCTTTGTGCTTTTTTCTTTAATAGTTGAATATGCTGCCATATAGGCAAAGGGGGCAAATAGAACATTTGCTGGTTGTAAAAACGCAGCCTCAAAAAATTTATTTCCGCGTTTTAAATATTTAGCGTTTTTCAGCTTAAGCTTGGTGTTTTTATCTGATTTATCTAAGTTTATTGCTTTTTCATAATTAATTATTGCATGATCCGGAATATCATTTTTTACTTGATTATCCGCAAGTGTTTCATAATATTTTTTTGCTACAACTTTGTTTTCATTGTCAGTATGATAAGATTTTTCGTAAAAAACAACAGCTTTGGCTATATTATTTCTAATAAAATGCAAATCACCTTCGAGTTCATATAAAAACGCTTCAGTTTTTATTTTGCAATTTTTTAGAGATTTGTCTATTTCTTTTATTTTTAGATGTAAAATTTTATCAAAATCTGATTTTTGCATTAATTTTTCATACATAAAAACTGCAATCATGTGATTTTTATGCACTTCGTGTGATTTTGCTTTATAAAAAAGAGTAAGCGTAGGTAAATTGTCAATATCAATTTCATCAAAAGCTTTGGTCCAGTCTTTTTTTGAATTTATTTCTGCTATATCTTTTTTATGCTCATCTAACAAATTTTCGGCAACAGATTTTAGTCTGTTAAAAGTTGCAACATAATCAACATAAGATAATTTTTTAGCAAGCAATGGTTCAGGATTATTTTTTTTAACAGAAATGTCTAAATCTTTTTCTTCATCGTGAGTATCTTCTGTTTTTTCTACTTCATCTTTTTCTTCATCGTGGGTATTTTCTGTTTTTTCTACTTCATCTTTTTCTTCATTGTGGGTATTTTCTGTTTTTTCTAATTCTTCTTCAGTATGGTCTTCAACTATTTTTTTGTCTGTATCTTCAATAAGTTCAAAAGGAGTAAAAACTTCTTCTTCTTTTTGTTCATCATCAGAATTAAAAGAATCGTCAATAAGCTCAAAATTTGGAATATTTTCACTAACCACAACCGACGAAATTTCTGTTACTTCTGAAGTTTCAACTTCATCATATTCAATAAACCATTTTTTAAATAAATCGTATTTATTTGCAAGTTCTACAAGGTAATTTCCGTCTAAAAGTTCAATATTTATACTGTACAAATCTCTCTGTTTATCTATCCAATTGAGCCACCATTTTAGTTCTTCTTCGTTTAATACATAAGGCATACAAACAACCCACGAATAAATTTTTTGTTTTGAATTTTCTTTGTCCTTTACAAAACTATTAAACGAATTACGTATTTGCCCCTTTCGAGAACTATTAAGATCATTATCAAAAAATTTTGGCAGAAAAACTATCGTATTCCGTCGGGATTTATATGTTGCGAAGTTGCTTGTTAAAACAATATCTTTCCCTGGATAGTGTTTGTCTAAAATTTCGGTACAAAATTCCACGAAAACGTCACGCGAAAAATGTTTTCCACCGTGTAAATCGGTGAACTTTTGCCAATTATCTTGCATTTATGTAGTGTTGTGTGTGTTAAGAAAACAAAATTAAACATTTTTTTTTGATTATCGAACAGTTATTTATTTTTTTGTAAACTACTGTTTACTTTTAAAAGATAAACTACAGTAGTTCAACAAATTAAGAATAAGGTTTAAAAATATTTTTTTTTATAATATTGATCAATTATAAAACAAATTGTACATTTGCAGCAAATTATTACAAAAATGAACGCAACAAAATACAAGGTTAGAGATAATTTTAACAGCTTTCATCCGCTCACAAAATTGATTTTTGATGTTCTTTTAATATTTCTTTTTTTTCTGATTTCATTCGGTTTAGGTGCTTTTATTATGGCAAAAGCTTATAACATGGGTATTTCAGAGTTTTTTCAAAATTCAGGACTTGATGGAGATATTTCTATTTTGCGTTCAACACAAATACTCTACACTTTAACTCTTTTTTTAGTTCCGGCTTTGCTGATAGCGTTTTTTTACAACAAGAATCCGTTAAAATATATTGGTTTAACAAAATCGGCTATTCCGGCAAATTACCTAAATGCATTTATGGTAATAATTTTTGCTTTTCCGGTTGTAAACGCACTTGCTGCAATAAACGGCAGTATTAATTTGCCGGCAGCCTTATCGGGTATTGAAAATTCTATGATAGAAATGGAGGCAAAAGCAAAACTGGTTACTGAAAAACTTCTTTTTGTTGATTCTACTAAACTTTTGTTCTTAAATTTGTTAATGATTGCTCTTTTGCCGGCAATGGGCGAGGAGTTTATTTTTAGAGGTATTTTTCAAAAACATTTTATTCAACTAACTAATAATGAGCATATTGGAGTTTTATTAACAGCTTTTATTTTTAGTGCTATTCACTTACAATTTTTAACCTTTTTCCCTCGCTTATTTCTTGGTGTAATTTTAGGTTATTTGTATGTTTGGAGTAAGTCGTTATGGTTACCAATTGTTGCCCACTTTGCTAATAATGCAATTGCTGTTATTTTAGTTTATTATTCTTATGTTAACAATTTATCGTTAGATAAAGATATTGAAGAAATTGGCACTAACCCTAAAACGTTTATTTTTGGGATAATAGGTTTGGTATTTTTAAGCCTTACGATGTATTTTATTAAACGTTCTGAAGCAAAAAAATTAAATCCCTAATTTTTCATATTCGTTCCAAAAATTGGGATAGGATTTTTCTACGCAGGTTTTATCATTTATTGAAATTATTTTTTCTTTTGAAAATAAACTGCATGCCATTGCTATCCTATGATCGTTATAGGAATTTAGAACTGCAGAAAAATTTTCAATTTTTCGTTTTTCGCCCTTCCATTCAATCGCCCCGGAATTTTGAGTGTAAATAATGTACCCGAAATTTTCTAAACATTCTTTTATCGCATGTATTCTGTTTGATTCTTTTATTTTAAGGTTTTCTAAACCTGTAAGTTTAAATTTTATTCCTAATAAACATAAATTAACCGATAATGTGGGCATTAAATCGGGTGTGTGCTTTAAGTTTTGTTCAAAATAATCAACTTTGGGTTTAGATATTTTTGATATTTTTACTCCTTCTTTTTCAAATAAAGAATTAACCCCCAACTGTTCATAAATTTTCAACAAACAACTATCTCCCTGAATACTATTAGAATTGAGTAAAGGTAAAAAAAACTCTATATTTATAAATAAAGTTGCAAATGCATACCATATTGCAGAAGCCGACCAATCTGCTTCGACTGAAATTTGCTTTGGGGCTTTTAATTTTTGACTTGGAACAAATATAAAATTTTCTTTGGCAGTAAAACTTGCTCCAAAAATATTAAGGAGTTTTAATGTCATCTCTATATAGGGAGTAGAAGTTTGTTCGCCAACAATGTTAATTTTTAAGCCATTTTTAAAAAAAGGTGCTACTAAGAGAAGAGATGAAATAAATTGACTGCTTTTTTGGCTGCTCAAAGTTACTTCTCCTCCTGAAATTTTTTTGCCATTTATTTTCAAAGGAGGAAATCCCTTATTTTCAATGTATTTGATATTTGCACCTATTGATAAAAGAGCATCTACAAGTTCATCAATGGGTCTTTTTTTCATTCTATCGTCGCATAAAAGTTCATAACTGCCATCTAATGTTGATAAAAAAGAAGTTAAAAACCTGTATGTTGTTCCTGCATTTTTTAAATTAAAAGAATATAGCTCTTTTTTAATATTAATTTCATTTAACACAAATTGTAAAAGTTTCGTATCGTCTGCTTCTGAAAGATTTAAAATTTTTGCGGCATCAAAACACAATCTATTTAATATTAAAAGTCGGTTAGATATACTTTTTGATGCCGGTAAATTAATGTCTATCGTTTTCAATGATTTTTGAGTTTGTCGAGTTATCGAGTTTGTTGAGTTTATTGAGTTTATTGAGTTTATTGAGTTGTCGAGTTTGACGTATTCCTTAATTCTTATCTCCTAATTCCTATTGATCAAGTCGTTTTATAAGTTTATTATCTTTATATTTAGCTTTAAAAGTAACTGCTCCTTGAATATCCCATTTAGTATAAACCCCCTGTAATAAACCAAGTTTATAAGTTTTTTCCGTCTCAGGACGACCATTTATATACCAACTTTTCCAATCTCCATGAGGCAGTCCATTTTGATAATTTTCCTCTCTAACTTTTTGACCACCTTCGGTAAAATATATCCATTTTTTGTCTTTTAATCCGTTTAAATAATACCCTTGAACTAACATATTTCCGACATCATCGTACTCAATATAAGCACCATTTTTAATTCCGTTAGCATAAACAATTGTGAGAGTTGGTACACCCCTGTCAGTAAAATACTGACAAACACCATCATATTGATTGTTTTTATAATTCAACACTTGTGTTTTATAACCTTGTTGATTAACAGTAATCCATTGTCCGGTCATATTTCCATTTTCAAAAAAACCGGTAGTCTCTGGTTTTCCATCTTCAAAAAATCTTTTCCATTCTCCATTTTCAACATCATTCAAATATTCGCCGTAGTAATAAATATTCCCATTTTCAAAATAAACAGTCCATAAACCATTTTTCATTCCGTTTTCGTAAATCCCCTTTTTCCAAACTGAGCCATTATCATACCACCAAGTCCATTCTCCTGACATCTTTCCATCTTTATAAAAACCTTGATTTCCTTTATTTCCATTAGCCTGATAATAAATCCATAAACTGTCTTGAACATCATTTTTAAAATAACCTTCCATATCTTTGTATCCATTGCCAAAATACCAAATAGCGTATCCATTTTTTAAATCGTTTTTAAAAGAAACGGAGGATTCAAGAGTACTATCTATAAAATAACGTTTATGTACTCCATGTTTTAATCCATTTTTAAAGCCACCTTGCCAATAAACCGAACCCGATTCGTAATAATATGTCCACAAACTATCTCTTTGTCCATTTTTCATTCGTCCTTCGGCTAGCAAAAGACCATCTTCCGAAAATTCATTGTAAACTCCATTTTCGTAATTTAGCACACTTTTCATATTTCCCGAAGGATAATAATCTAACCATTTTCCTGTTCTAAAATTAAAAGTATAACTGCCTAAAGATTTCAACTTTCCATTCTCATAATATTCTTTCCAAAAGCCGTCTTTCATTCCATTTTTTACTGCTCCTTCTTCTGCAACATTTCCATTTAGATGATAATATTTATAATAACCCTCTCCGTTTAAAACCAGAGTATCACCATTCAAATCCCACACTGTAAATATTTGAGAAGAATCATCATTAAAAAATAATTCCGTTCGTTGTTTTTGTCCATTATTATACCAAAAAGTCCATAAACTATCTGCCTGATTATCTTTAAAATAACCTAATAGTGATATTTTTCCATCAATA
The DNA here is from genome assembly GCA_016936595.1 of Bacteroidales bacterium. Lineage (GTDB taxonomy): Bacteria > Bacteroidota > Bacteroidia > Bacteroidales > JAFGUD01 > JAFGUD01. Next base: position 31,603 of record JAFGXO010000043.1, read on the forward strand.
AACCATTCGGTGTACTCCCCCACTCTTTCAGCTATGTGTATAGTTCCCTCGGTTCTTTTATTTCCATTTTGATAATAATATGTAACCAAGCCAAAAATTTTATCTTCTTTAAATTCAACAGTTTGAGCCAATGATCCATCTATATTATAAAACCTCCATAATTGATCTTTTAAGCCATTTTTTATTATTCCTTTTCGCTTAATATTTCCGTTACTATAGGTAAAACTAACCGTATCTATTGTTTGACCAATTGTTGAAATTGATGCTAAAAGAAAAATCATTAAAATTTTTATAATTTTCATAATAATTAAATTATTTGCTGTTAATCAAATTGTTAAATATATTTTTTAAACGAAAATCACTAATATTTTTTATAAAGATGATTTAAAACATCTAAATTTTTTTATAAATTTGAAAAAAATTGACTTCAATCATTTTACAAACGTAAAAAAATAGCTTACATTGCAAAAAAACATTAATAGTATGAACAAACTATTTTCTGAATTTGATTCAGTTAAAACCCAAGATTGGCTCGAAATAATCAAAAAAGATTTAAAAGGAGCCGACATCAAAAAACTGATGCGAAAAACTATAGATGGACTTTATTTTGAGCCTTTTTATAGAAAAGAAAACACTGAAAACTTATCTACAATCAACTCATTACCAAATCAATTTCCTTTTTTAAGGGGCTACAAAGAAAATAATGATTGGTTAATTAGACAAGATTTTTTGTTTGAAAATATTCAAAAAGCCGGCAAAGATGCAAAAAAAGCCTCCAAAAAAAATGTAAACTTAATTGCTTTTGATTTCGGTGAAAAATTTAATCTTTCGGAAACTGATTTTTCAAAGCTTATTGAAAGTTCTAATAATATAGCTTTTAATGCTTTTGAAAACATAGAAGAAGCATATTTTTTACTCCAAAAACAAAAAATAAAATTAAACTTTGCTTTTTTTAATTACGACCCAATTACCTACAAAACTTTTACCGGAAATCATTACAAAGAAATGAAAGAAACCTGGGATAATGTTGGTAAAATGCTTAAAAATGAGCAAAAAGGCGTAAAAACTATTGGTATAAACCTACATCACTTTGCTAATGCCGGAGCAACTCCTGTAATGCAACTTGCTTTTGGATTATCAATTGCTGCCGAATACATGAATTTTGCAACCGAAACAAAAATTCCTTTAAAAAATGTTATCGACAACCTATTTTTTAATATAGCCTTTAGTTGCGATTATTTTATGGAAATTTCAAAAGTGAGAGCTTTCAGATATCTTTTTGCAAAACTTATTGAAGGTTTTGACAGCAACTTGAAAAATGAAGCTAAAACTTTCATTCATGGTATTACAACTCGCAGAAATAAAACAATTTACGATGCTCATGTAAACATGTTACGCACAACTATTGAAATGCTTGCAGGTGTTGTTGGTGGCGTTGATTCTTTTACTACCGAACCTTTTAACTCAGTGTTTGCAAACCCGAACGAGTTTTCGCATAGAATTGCTGTTAATCAACAATTTGTGATTAAAGAAGAAGCCTATACCGACAAAGTAGCTGACCCTTCAGGCGGTTCATATTATGTTGAAAATCTTACGGTTAAATTGATTGATGAAGCTTGGAAATTATTTTTAGAAATTGAAGAAAAAGGTGGCTATTGTGATGCTCTAAAAAATAATTTTATTGCCGATTTAATAGAAGAAATTGCTCAAAAAGAAAATAATTTAGTTGAAACCGGAAAAATTGCTATTCTTGGAACTAATAAATATCCAAATCAAACCGAAAATTTATCAAAATTAAATGTAAATAAACCTATTGATATTTCGGATATTAAGCACAATAATACACATTTTAAAACCCTTAAAATAAACAGATTAGCCGAAAAATTTGAAGATTTAAGAATGAAAACCGAAAAATCTGAAAATATTCCGGTTGTATTTTTATTTACTTACGGAAACAAATCAATGCGTAGAGCAAGAGCCGATTTTGCCGGAAACTTCTTTGCCGTTGCTGGTTTTAAAGTAATTGATAATTTGGGTTTTGATGAAATAGAGACAGGAATTTCAAAAGCAAATGAATCAAATGCTGATATTATTGTTCTTTGCAGTAGCGAT
>JAFGXO010000044.1 GCA_016936595.1 Bacteroidales bacterium
ACCAGAAGAATAAAATATTGAGTATGGATCTCCGGCATTGGGTTTTAGTAAGCTGAATGTTTCTAAAAAAAAATCGTTATAATATTGATGTCCGGTAAAATACGACGGTTGGTTTGGGGCTCCGGTGTATCCGGCTTGTGCATTTATTGAAGTTGTTGCTTGCGGAATAAATATGTTGTGGTTTGATAAATATAATGCAACATTTTTGTTGGTGTCGCTAATAATTGCTGTTGCAGTTGAAATATTTAAACCGCTATACCCCAGTTCCGGATAATTACCGGCAGGGATAGATGTACTTGAAAAATCTAATAAAAAACCGGGACCTACATACCATTTAAAGGCTTGATATTGCGAAAATCCCGTTGTCACAAATATAGAAATTATTATAGTTATAAATATTTTTTTCATAACAATATTTTTTTATTTTTGAAAACAAATATTATTTATTTTATTTGAAAATGCAAAATTTAAAATTTATACAAATAATTTTACTGTTTAGTTTAATATTATTAGTTTTTTCTTGTAAAAAAAACGATATTGAACTGTTACTTGTAAAGAACTCAAACATTGTATTTTGCAAAATTATTACTTCTTCCGAAACGCAAATATACAAACTTTTAGACACAAACTTGTGGCAATCGTCATTTATTGGTAAAGATGAAGTTATTGTTTTTTCGTTTTTTAAGCCTGTGTGGATTGATAATGTAGTTATAGAGCAGCCTTTTAATACTGAGAATAAAATTATTTCTTTAAATGTATATTCAAACAATGGGTTTTTGGGGCAGTTTGACGCTAAAAATATTGAGCTTAAACAGATGGTGTCTTTTTTAATTTTTAAAATAGAACAAACCGCAGATTTTAAGCTTACTGACGCTTATTTTGAAGATGAAAAATATAGTGTTGCTTTTGATGATTTGAATAAACCTGTTTCGATTAAACAAATATCCTTTTGGAAAAATGATAGCACCCAAATAGAATTAAATGTGATAAAAACTGTAGTAAAGAATAGTTCAGTGCCTGTTTTTATACCTAACCGCAAAAATTTTGATTATTCAAATAATAAAAAAAGTTTAACTCTTAAAAAAACCGGTGAACTAATTGGTTTTTGTGAAGGAGCAACTACCGATACTTTTTATTTTGGATTGTTAGATGAATTTTCTGATCCAAAAAAAACCGCAACATTTACATCAAATTTTTTAATTTTTAATGAAAATTCTGTAGAAAAAAAAGTTTTAAAATCTGATTATTATTTAGATGGTAATATTCTAAAATCTAATACTGTTTCTGATTTTATATTTGATTTTAATGATGATTATTTTGTTGATATTGCAACTTTTGATACAAATATCGTTCACGACATTAGATATGCTACCGATAATAATTTTACTTCGCAGGTTATTTACGAGTGCTCCTTTTGTTTGTTCAGATATAGAGCTGCCAGAGATTTAAAAAAGGCTTCCGAAGAATTTCAAACTTTGGGTTACAGAATAAAAGTTTTTGATTGTTATCGTCCACATTCTGCTCAGTATAAACTTTGGGAAATTTTACCAAACAAAAACTACGTGGCTAATCCCGATATTGGATCTATACATAACCGGGGTGCTGCTGTTGATTTGACCCTTGTTGACAGCTCCGGTAATGAGCTTAATATGGGTACTGAATTTGACTTTTTTGGTTTTGCAGCCTATTCAATTAATTTATCCTTGCCCGATTCTATTCTTCAAAATAGGTTTCTTTTATGGCAAACAATGAATAAACACGGGTTTAAAGAAATCAAAACAGAATGGTGGCACATGTCGCATAATTCGTGTTTGCTTTATCCTGTTTCTGATATGAATTTTCCGTGTAAAAAATAGAAAACATGAATTAAGGGATTGAAATTTATAGTTAAAAAATGAGAAAAACTTAAAATTAAGAAATAAGAGTTATGAGATGAGTAACACAATAACTCAATAACTCGATAACTCGACAAACTCGATAACTCGATAACTCGACAACTCGACAAACTCGATAACTCGACAAACTCGACAACTCGACAACTCGACAACTCGACAACTCGACAAACTCGACAAACTCGACAAACTCGACAAACTCGACAACTCGATAACTCGATAACTCGACAAACTCGATAACTCGACAAACTCGACAAACTCGACAAACTCGACAACTCGACAACTCGACAACTCGATAACTCGACAACTCGACAACTCGACAACTCGACAACTCGATAACTCGATAACTCGATAAACTTATAACAATGATAAACAATAAAATTAAAATGGCAGATTTGGTGCATCAAAACTATCATGTTTTGCCAATAATTAATCGTTTTGGTATTAATTTAGGTTTTGGTGATAAAACAATTGAACAAATTTGTACCGAAAAGAACATAAATATTGATTTTTTTCTGGAAATTGTTAATGTTTTTATAAATGATGACTATTTCCCAAAAGAAACTCTACAAAATTTTGAAATTATTGAGATTTTAGACTATTTGAAAAAAACCCACAAATATTTTCTTGAAATAAAATTAGTTAGAATTGAAAAAAAGATAAATGATCTTATTGATATTTGTTGTGAGGAAAATTCATCGAAAATTGAACTAATCCGAAATTTTTATCTTGAATACAAAAACGAGCTTATTGAGCACATTAAATACGAAGATGAGATTATTTTTCCCTATGTTTATGATTTGTTGAATAAAAAACAAAAAAAACAAGATTTTAAAATTCAGAATTATTTAGATAATCATTCAAATATTGAGGAGAAAATTTTTGATCTTAAAAATTTGATAATTAAATATTTACCTGTCTCTAATCAAGCGGAAGTAAGCAACGAAATATTGTATGATTTATTCGATTTTGAAAAGGATATTTTAAATCATCAAAATATTGAGGAAAAAGTACTTGTGCCAAAAGTTATGAAGTTGGAAAATGATTTGAGTTAATTTACTTTTTTATTTATTTCTTTTCGGCGTTTTGTGCTGAACATGAAAAAATCTGATGGATTTAAATTTTTGCCCAGAACATTAAAATATACTCTTTTTTTGTTGAATTTGTTAAATAAATAGAAAAACGATGACCAAAAAGTTGTTTTTGCTGAAGTCATCCAACGGGCATCGTACATTATTTTTGATCTTTTTTCGGAGTCAGCTCTTACAACATTGCCGTTTATTATGTGGCTTTTGGTGTTGCCGGGGTTCAGCATTTCTGCTTCAAAGTTTACTTCAATATAATTGCAAATCTTTTTAATTGAATGTTCAGGATACAATGCAAGTTCCTCATAACCAACATTAAACCATTGAATATTCATTTTTTTTAATTGATACTCAATTTTTTTGTTTTCTAAAAACCAGCGTAAATACCAATAAACTACCGGCGATTTTTTGCTCAAATGTCTCGAGTAAGTCCAACTTCTATAATCTCGTGTTAAATATATAACCTTTAAATCATACAGTTCATTTATTTTTTTCAAATATTGATAAGAATTTTTTGATGAATCAACTAGGATTTTGTCATTTTTATATTTGCCAAAAAAGTAATTTGTTATTTTAAAATATGCTTCGTTGTAGGTGTTAGTGTTTTTTATTAAGTTTTCTACAGGAGCCCAAAAATCGCAATTTTTACCCTTTTTACCACACGAACAAGTTGAATTATAATCTGAACTGTGATCAGTTCTTCGTAAAAAAGGCATGATTTCACCTAATCCGATAATTTTTGAATGCGAGCCTAAAATCATATCCAAAATTGTTGATCCTGAATGCCCTAAACCGGCTATGTATATTATTTTTTGTTTGTCCACTTATAATTTTAGGCAAAAATATGCAAAAAAATCTTCTTGATCGAAAAATATTTTGCATATTTATTTAAATATAGAAGTTGTAAAAATCACAACTTTTTGTTTTTCAGAAGTTGGGGTATTGCTTTTTTTTTAAAATATAAAATTTAAAAAAATTATTTCACTTCGTAATTTAAACGTACAGTAATTGAAGCTGTTTTGAATTTTGAAGAGGTATTATACACGCCACCCCAAGAATAATCTTCGTTAGAATATTGTCCTGTAATTTGAAAAACGCCCATATTTGCAGAAAGTAATTTGCCGATTTTTGAACCCGAATTTTGAGCAATTTTTTCCGCTCTCGTACGTGCATCTTCGGTAGCTTTTTGTATTAATTCAAGTTTTAAATCGGATAGTTTTGTAAAGTAATAGCTTGGAGAATATGAGTAAAAATTAACTCCCTGATTTATTAACTCAGTTACTTCTCTCGATATTTTTTCTATTTCATCAACTTGATGCGAAGTAATTGTTACACTTTGTGTTAATTTAAATCCAATTTGCTCTTGTCCAATATAATCTCCATCGTTAGAATATTTACTTTCGTATAAATAATCGGTTGATACTGCGTCAAAAACAATTTCGTTGGCAGAAACACCTTTTTGAGTGAAATATTCAAGAACTTTTTGTCGGTCTTGTTCAACTTTGGAGTAAGCATTTTGCATATCGGTGCCCGATTGCGAAAAACTACCCGACCAAACAATTAAGTCGGCCGTATAATCAATTTTTCCTAAACCCGTTACTAATAAGTTGCCTTTTGTTTGTGCTCTTTTTACATAGGAATTGCCCAATAAAAAAGATGATAGAACTATTGCTATCCCGAAAATAACTGCATTTGCTGATTTCATAATTTTATTTTTTTTTAGTAATTGTTTGAATTAGAATGTTGTTAAATTTAGGAAAATGTATATTTGACTAAACATTTTGTTAAAAGTAATATTTTAAATTGATTTTATGCAAATATTTTTATTCGGGTTTAGTTAAAAAAATAAAAATCAGATAATTTTCATTTTTTTCATCAAATAGCTTGCATTAAGATTTTTGCTTGTGCCCGAGCGAAGTTTGTAATCAAAAATTAAATCGTCGTTTATAATTTCGGCTTCAAAGCAATAATTTTTTATTTTTTCGGGAAATTCGTCTTCTAAAACTCCAAGTTGAACATCGTGAGTAGCCAAAAAAGAAACAACATTTTTTTGAGATAATTTGCGTATAATTCCTTCGCTTCCTTTGTGTTTGTCAATTGAGTTTGTGCCCCGTAGCATTTCGTCAATAATTATTAAAAAATCAGTGTTCTCTTCAAGTCTGTCAACTATTGATTTTAAGCGTTTTAGCTCGGCGTAAAAATATGATTGGTCTGAGGCTAAATTATCTGTTATTCTGATGCTTGTAATTATGTTTTGAGGTTTAAAAATCATTTCTTTAGCACAAACAACGCTGCCAATTTGAGCTAAAATATAATTTACACCAATAGTGCGAATAAAAGTGCTTTTCCCTGCCATATTTGCTCCGGTAACTATAAATGTTTTTGCATTTTTATCTATTTTGAAATTATTTGTTACTAACTTATTACGGTTGATAATTGGGTGTCCAATTTTTTGTGCCGATAAATATTCTGTTTGGCTTATTTTTGGGAAAACATAATCCGGATTATTAATCGAAAAAGTAGATAGTGAAATTAAAAATTCGTATTCGGCAATAACATCAATCCAATTTTTGAGTTTATCTCCGTTTTTTTCGAACCAATTTTCAATTTTTTTCACAATTTGAGCATCCCATAAAACATGCGAGTTGCTTAAAAATGCAAATATAAAATTTAGTCTGTTATCTAAAGCATTTAACAACACCGAAAATTCTGATAAAAGAACCGATGCAGTTTTATTTTCGGTTTTTAAGTTGTTCTTTAAATTGTTAATATAATTAGATTCGTTATTTATATTTTCTATTGTTGTTAATAATGCAGAGTATCGTTTTAATGTTTTTGCTAATTTAGAGGTTTTTGAATGTACATTGTTTATATATTTTATTTCTGTTCCAACAACGCCAAGCATTAAAAACACGTAAATTGTGTACCAAGTATAGTGTATAATTCCCAAAACAGTTAAAATGAGCAAAATTAGAGTTATAATTGGTTGAATAATTAAGGTTAATTTCCAAAAAGGCTTATTGAATTTATTTTTAGATATTTCTGATAACTCTTCAATTGTATTAGCCTCTTTTTTATCCTCTTCTGTTCGTGCAATTTGAGCGTTTGCAATAAAATCAATGTTTTGTGCGGCATTTTGTTTAATTTGTTGAACGGCTTTTTGAATATCTTCAATTTTTTCTTTGTTTGTTATCGGCTTTTGTAAATAACTCGCTGTTTTATTTATCCCGTTAATAGTTTTTGCTCTGTTAATCATTTGAAAAACAGAATCTTTTCCAAATACATCTAAATCGTAAGAGAAATTATGTTCGGGGTTAATAAATTCGTTGCCCGAATACAAAGCCGAAAAATCGTAATTAATTGCTTTTTGTTCGTTTTCAATTAAATTTATTTTAATATTTAAAAAATTGAGGCTATTATTCAATTTTACCGATTTTCGCACTAAAATAAGTAGAACAAATACTGAAATTAATATTGTAATAATTCCGGCTCCTTGTGTAAAATTATTGAATGCAAAGAATGTTAATAATGCTCCAACTATAAATGAAATTGCTCTTAACCATGTATTTAGCTTTAATTTATTTTTTAAAGAAAATACTTTATTTTGAGTATTTTGTTTTTGTATATCGTAAAATTCTTGAACTTGTTTAATGTCTTTCATTTTTAAAATTTTCCATAAGTTTGACCATTTTTCTTTAAACTTTTTTCTTTAAGTCCTCCTATTAAACTTCCTAATATTAAGCCTGTTGCACTACTTAAAAGAATATAAAATAAGTTGTTTTTTAAAAGATAACCTAAAGCAACCCCAATTAAAATTCCAACAGACAGAAAAATAATTGTGTAAATTGAAGAAATATATCTTGTAATGTACATCTTGTGTGTCTTTCTGAGATGAATTGTAACAATATCAAGTTTTTTAGTAATATTTCGTCTGCCTTCAATTGTATTTATTTGAGTGTTAATATTCATGCTTAAATCCATTAATAAATCTTTGTTTTTTTCGCATTCTTCACATTCATAAGAATGTTTTTGAGTAATTCGAGCTAAATCTAAAAGAATATCAACATTAAAAAATTTTAAATCTTTGGGGTTAGTTTGTTCTTTTTGTTCCTGAAAGTTATTGTTTAGTTTTACTAACCAACTTTCTTTTATGTCAAATTTTTCCATTATATTATTTTTTTGCAAAAAAAGCAAAAATTGCCGTAAGAAGTGCAACCAAACATGTTTTAATAATCTAAATTTTGTTAACTAATTTGGCTCTATTTAAAGATAATGTTGTTAAGAAAATTTTTATTATCTTGCGGAAATTTTATACGCAAATTTATGAAAATAATC
>JAFGXO010000045.1 GCA_016936595.1 Bacteroidales bacterium
AAAAATTGATATGAAAATTGTTTTTACCGACTTAGATGGAACTTTACTAAACAATCAAAATAGGATTTCAGATATTGACTTACTCACTCTTGATTTATTAAAACAAAAGCACATTATTACGGTTGTAGCAACAGGCCGAAATTTGTTTAGCACAAAAAAAGTTTTGACAAATAATTTACCTTTTGATTATTTGATATATTCAACAGGTGTAGCAATAACAAATTTTAAGACAAAAGAACTTATAAAATCCTATAGATTTTCTATAAATAACACAATTGCAATTGTTGATTTTTTAGTTTCGCAAAAATTAAACTTTTTTATGCATTTTCCTGTTCCTAAAAATCATAATTTTTTATATAATTATATTAAAGAAGATACGGATTTTAAAGAAAGATTTGAAATTTACTCAGACTTTTCTGCCCCTTTGACAAATAGTAATAAAAAAATATCGGCATCGCAATTTGTGATTGTTTTGCCTTACGACTTAAATAAGTATAATTTTTTGGTTGATAAATTAAATAAAAGCTTTTCGTGTATTAGTATTATTCGTGCTACTTCGCCGTTAAATAATAAACATATTTGGCTTGAAATCTATCCAAAAAAAGTAAACAAAGGTTATGCCGCACAAAAATTATGTAATGTTTTAGGTGTGTCAAATAATGAAATTATAGCTATTGGGAATGATTACAACGACGAAGCAATGCTTGAAATTGCCGGAAAAGCTTTTGTTGTTGATAATTCTCCGGATTACTTAAAACAAAAATTTTCTGTTGTTAACAGTAATAACAATAATGGCTTTTCTGATGCCGTTTTAAAATCCGGAATTTTAGATATCTAATCTGAAGTGTTTTTATATTTAGATATTAGTTCGTTTTCTATTTCGTTTTGATTCCATTTTTGAAATACTTGATTATTGTTGATAAGAATTTTAAAATCGTATAAAAATAATTCGTCTTGAAGATTTTTAAATGAAATATAACAATATATCATAAAAATTTGACCCGGAAAATAATTTGACCCAAGCATAAAAGTTGTAGGATCGTTACAATAAGGCTGTTTTCGCCAGGAAATTGTATTTGAGGTTGAATCGTACTCCGGTAATATTTCGTAAACCCCCATTTCTGTTCGCAAGCTTCCATAAGGTATATTACAAAAAACTTTGTAACAAGCAGTATCTGTTGAATTATAAATACTTAGGTTGCAATATTTGGGGTTATCACTTTTATCAAAATAAAATGCAATTGGAATAAGATTGTAATTTAAATAATAATTTTGATTATTTATGATAAATATTTGCTGTTTATTAAATATTGTATCGTATAAATCTAATTGCTTGTTGTCGCAAAATTGGAAAGGAACATATATTTCTTCAGATGCATTTAGTTGTATCGTATCAGAGATATTGTTAAAAATTAGTATTAAAGAGGTATCTGTTGACGTATTATTTCTGATAATAAACCTTGTGCTGTGAACAAGATTTGGGAATATTGATTCGGATACTTGAAACACACTGTCGTTTATTTTAAATCCTTTTCCGGTATAAATATCAATATTTATGTATTCGTTTTGACTGAACGAAATATTAACTAATAAAAAGAAAACTGCAAATAAAAATATCTTCATTATATAAAATTTTATTTTTTGTGATTATATTCAACATTTAAAAACTTACGAGTATAATTTTCCAAAGAGCAATAGTTAAAGGCATCATTAAAATAGCAAACATATACATAACAAACATTATACTGCCGGTTTGTTGGGCATTTCCTCCGTATTTTCTGACCATAACAATTAAATTAGCAGCCGGAGCAGCCGACGCTTCTATAACTAAAAAATCAGCCAAAAGAGGATTGTTTTGAGGTATATGTGAATTTATTAAAAATAAAATTACTATTGCAGGGGAAATGAAATATTTTACAAATGAAATTTTTAACAAATCGGAAAACTTAGGCATTTGTTTAAACGAAATTGCCCCCAAAGTAGCTCCAAGAATAAAAATACCAACGGGCACGGCAGCCGAACCAAGCATACTTACAGGTTGTGCTATTATTTTGGGTACATAACTGTTTAGTTTAGTAAATACAAGAAATAATGCCAATAAATTTGCTAATAATGGTGGCGTTAATAAATCCAAAAACTTTATTTTTTTATCATCTTTTGTTTTAGTTATCAAATATTTACCTACGCTCCATAGAATCAGATTAAAACCTAAAACATATAAAAAAACATATAGTGCAAATTTGTCAAAGGTCGAAGAATACAAGATTTGTCCGATTGGCAAAACCAAATAACCGGCATTTTGAAAAGCAGCTAAAGGTATTTTATTTAAATTGTCTTTAATTTTTGGCAAGTAAAATATTGACGTTATTCCAATAAAAATTAAGGGAGTTAACATTCCAAGTAAAGGCAAAACCCACCAACCTGATGTATTCAAAGGATCAAAAGTAGTAGTTACTTTATCAAAAACCAATGCAGGTAAAAAAACTTTTACGGTAACTTCCGATAATCCTTTGATATATTCTTGCTTAATAATATTTCTTTTTACTAAAAATCCGGCAATTATAGCTACAAGAAAAATTTTAATTATTGCTCCAAACATACCGGAAAAAGCCTCTAAAAAAATACTGTTCATAATTTTAAGTTCTTGTTTGCAAGTCTTTAAGTTAATTTTTCTGTATAATTATAATTAAATATGTAAAAAAAAAGTGAAATTACTTTTAGTTATTTCACTTTTTTTAATTTATAAATAGCATTAAAAATTATTGTTCCAAGTTTTTAATAATATCGGCAGCTTGTTCGTAGCCGATTTTTTTAGCTAATATTTTTTTATCAGCATCTAATAAAAACAAAACCGGAGAGCTTGAAATATCGTAGTTAAAACGGTGTTTTTCAAACGGATTAAAAACGTTAAACCATTTATCGTCATACATATCGTGTGTGTTAATAAATTCGTACCATTTAGTAAAAGCATTTGAAAATTTAGCCCAATTGTCGGTATTTGCCTCAAGAAAAACACACCAAACAACTACGTCGAAAGCTTTTAATTCGTCAACAAATTTTTTGTAAAGCAGAGGTGTTTCATGAATACAATGGCTGCAATCGGGCGACATAAACCATATTATTGTGTATTTTGCCTCAACATCAAGTAAATTAACATCTTGATTAAAATAAGCAGTGTATTCGGCAATAAGTTGTGATAATTCAGGAACTTTATCTTCAAAAGTACGGGTTTGATCTCGCTCAATTTCTAAACCTTTTTCTTTCATGTCTTGCAAAGGCGGAAGAAGAGCATCAATTGATATAGAATCTTTTGGAACAACAAACATGTGTAAATTTTTTGCAGTGTTACCAATCAAACAATTTTTTTTGCGTTGAATTTTGTTAAAAAGCTCAACTTTAAAGGAATCGGTGCCCCAATAAGCATCTTGGATATAAATATCGGCTAAATGAACATACATATTTTCGGCAATCATAAGCTGGCTTCTGGCATATTTGTTAAATAAAAAAACTAAGTTATGCTGAAACAATATACTGTCCGAACGAGAAGCATCGATAATAAAATCGAGAGCAGCTATCATAGAATCCGGATCAGGAGCAACTAATCGGTCTAAATAGGTTTCAATTTTATTTTCGTAAATTGGCGTGTATAATAATCTTGGGTCTCCAACATCAAAGTTGTCAAAATAGTGGTTTCGATAATAATTAAATTGAGCCCCCCGGTCGGTAATTGTAGGCGGAATTTTAACCTCTTTTGTTGCTTTTAAAAAAGTTGTAAAAAACAAATTAGGATAATCGCTAACAATACTGGTATAATAATCTTCAAATTGTTTTGAAATATCATTTATTTGAGCTTCAAGTTCAGCTTTTTTATCGACATCTGTTTCTGCCTGATACCTTGTATTCAAATCAGTAATTTCTATATTCTTATCAATTAAAAATTGATGATATGCTGCAAAAACTTCATTTTCTACGGAGCCTCTTGCCACCATATTTTTTAATAAATCAACAGTATCGTTTTCGATAACAAATTTTTGATCTTCGCCAACAATAAAGTCAAAATATGTTTTTGAGGGAAGAAAAATAAAATACATACCCTCACGTAAAGGTTCATCACCTTCAAAAACAGCGTATCCTCTGTTGTTTGTTCTAACAGTATCATCTGGAATTAAACCATTATTTGTAGCCTTATGATGCCCAAAAATAATATCCTGGTTATTTACTCCGTTGATTTTTACTTCAATTTTATAAGCTTGAGCATATATCTGTAAACTCAATAACACACTAACAAACAGTAAAATAAATATTTTTTTCATCTTTATATTTTTTAGGATTCTAATTAAATTTTCACCCCTTGTTTTTCTATATATTTATATCAAAAAACAGCAATTATATTTTTGCAATTTTATAAAAAAACGTTCAATTTTCAATAAAATTTAGTTTTTTTAATTTATTAACAATTATCTTATTTTTGTTTTTTGATAGATTAGCTTAATTTTATAAGCTCAGACCTAAAAAATTGTTCAAAAATTGCATTATTAACAAATTTTAATTTCAATGAAAAACAGTACTATATTATTTAAAAATGCTAAAATTGTTAGTTCTCAAAATACGCAAATTGCTGATGTTTTAATAAAGAATAAAAAAATTGCAAAAATTGCAGATTTTTTGTCTGTTGACGCAGACTTTTTTTATGACTTAAAAGAAAAATTTTTGTTACCCGGCGGAATTGATCCACATGTACACATGAATTTACCAACTGCTGCCGGTTTTTCAACTGATAATTTTATAACCGGCTCAAAAGCTGCTTTGGCTGGTGGAACAACAACATTAATAGATTTTGTTACTCCTGAAAAAGGCCAATCTTTAATTGAAGCATATAAAAATAGGATTAACGAAACTTCAGGAATTCAGACAAATGTTAAATTTCATGTTTCTCCAATAGAATGGACAGATACTACTGGTTTTGAAATGAAAGAATTAGTTGAAAATTACGGGGTTAATTCATTTAAAATATATTTAGCCTACAAAAATTCCATAGGATTAAACGATAAAGATATTATTAAAGTAATGCAAACTGCCAAAGATTTGGGAGCAATTGTAACAGCACATTGCGAAAACGATGAAATTATAGATTTTTTACGAAAAAAATTTATTTCCGAAGGCAAAACTCAGCCTATTTATCACCCTCTAAGTCGTCCTGCAGATGCAGAAGTTGAAGCTATTAAAAAAATGATACTTTTTTCTGAGTATATTCAAACACCAATTTATATTGTGCACGTTTCAACAAAAGATGGAATTGACGAAATAGCAAAAGCACAAAGTAGAAAAGTTAAGATTTTTGCCGAAACTTGTCCTCATTACTTGTTGCTTAATGATAATGTTTACAATCAGGAGTTTAACCAAGCTGCAAAATATGTTTTAAGTCCGCCAATTAGAAAACCAAAAGACAATGAAGGTTTATGGGAACAAATTAAAAATGGTGTAGTTCAAACAATTGGAACAGATCACTGCCCATTTAACACTAAAGGACAAAAAGACAAAGGTATAAACGATTTTACAAAAATTGCAAATGGTGCCGGAAGTGTTGAAAACAGAATGCTTTTGCTATATACTTATGGAGTAAAAACCGGCAAAATTTCTATGCAAAAATTTATTGAAATAACTTCAACAAATCCGGCAAATATTTTTAATTTAAAAACCAAAGGTAAAATTGAAGTAGGTTATGATGCAGATTTGATAGTTTTTAATCCTGATTTTAAATCGATTATTTCTGCCCAAACTCAATTTCAAAATTGTGATAATTCAATATATGAAGGTTATGAAATTGACGGGAAAATAGAAAAAGCTTTTGTAAACGGTGAAATTAAGATAAACAATGAATAATAAAAAAATATCGGAACTAAAAAATATAAAAGCAGTAATTTTTGACATGGACGGGCTTTTGGTAAACTCAGAACCTCTGTGGCAACAAGCTGAAATAAAAGTGTTTAATAAAATTGGAATAAAACTTTCTGCAAATGAATGTAAACAATTTCAAGGAATAAGAATAGAAGATGTTGTGCCAATGTTGATTAAAAAATATAATTATAATTTTAAAACAGCAGATGAAATTGTTCTTGATATTGTTAATGAAATGCTTATTTTGTTAGAAAATGTAGAAGTTCTTCCAGGCGTAATTGATTGCATTGAATACTATTTTGAACAAAAAATTCCAATGGCTATTGCGTCTTCGTCTAAAATGGTGATGATTAACAAAGTTGTTGACAGAATGAAAATAAGAGATAAAATTACTTTGCTCCATTCTGCCGAATTTGAAAAAGCCGGCAAACCGGAACCTGATATATTTTTGTCGGCAGCAAAAATGTTAAATATTTTACCCGAAAAATGTTTAGTTTTTGAAGATTCTATTTTTGGAGTTCAAGCCGCTATTAAAGCAGGAATGAAAGTTATTGCAATTCCGTTTCCTGAGTTTTATAATAGTTTTGAATTTAATAATGTGGATTTTAAAATAAAAACTATGAATAATTGGTTAGAATTTATCAAAAATTGAAAAACATATTTTTTTAATTTTAGTTTTTTTAGTAGATTTGTGAACCCAAAAATATTTTGCAATGATTGAAAATATTGATACAAATCAAAAAAATTCTATTGATTATATAAACACCGAATGCTGGCAAAAAAGGTACGAAAAACCACGCGAAGTATATAGTGAAGCTTCAAAAATAATTCATAAATGTGAAGAAATAAATTATAAAAAAGGCTTATATTACTCCAAATTGAACAAAATAGTTTGTCTGTTTTTGATGTCGGAACATAATGATCAAATTTTAAAAGAATTATACGAAATTGTAGATTATTTTTCGCAAAATGATAATGAAATAGGCTATGTAAATTCGTTGAATGTAACGGCAAACGTTTTGCAAAGTTATGGCGATTTTAAAACTGCTTTAGATTTTTGCATAAAAGCCCAAAAAAAAGCACAAATATTAAAACTTGAAGCAGATTTAGCCGATAATTTTAGTATTTGCGGACTAATTTATTCAGATTTATTTGATTTCGAAACAGCAATTAGTAATTTTAAACAAGCCCTTGAAATTAGAACCAAAATAAATTCAGAAACAGCCATGGCTTCCTCTCTTAATTTAATAGCCCGAAATTATGCTCTGTCGGCTAATTATTCCGAAGCTTTAATTTACTACAACAAGGCACTTGAACTCCGAAAAAAAATAAATGACACAGGTGGTTTGCCTTGGACGCATATAGGGCTGGCAAGTACTTACGAAAAAATGAACGATTATGTTACTGCTCTAAACCACTACGAAATTGCTCTAAATTTAAATAAAGAAATAGGAGATAAAAGATGTAAACTACATTGCTACTTTGGTATAGGTTCTATAAAAAGTGTAATAAGTCCGTCAAAAATAGCAGAAGAATATCTTTTAGATGCTAAAAAAATAGCAGACGAGCTTAATGCCAGACCTTTAGTTTATCAAATTTTTAAAAACTTATCAGAACTTTATGAGCGAATGTTAGACATTCCTAAAGCATTTGCGTATTTTAAAATGTATCAAACTAATAAAGAAGAAGTTGTAAATGCTAAATTACAAAATCAACTCAAAAATAAAGAAATAGTTTTTGCAATTGAAAAATCACAACGCGAAGCCGAAATATACAGACTTAAACATGTAGAACTAAAAAGTATGTACGGCCAATTACAACAAAAAAATCGTGAAATTACCGACAGCATTAATTATGCACGTAACATTCAAATGGCTTTGCTGCCTTCGGGCGATTATATTGACCAAATGTTACCCGAAAGATTTATTTTGTTTAAGCCTCGAAATATTGTTAGTGGCGATTTTTATTGGATAAATAAAGTAAATGATAATTTTATAATTGTTGCTGCCGATTGCACCGGACACGGTGTTCCGGGAGCTTTTATGAGTTTGCTGGGAATTTCTTTTTTGAACGAAATTGTTAATAATCTTAAAATTATTAAACCAGATTTAGTGCTGAATAAACTACGTGAAATGGTTATTTCTGCTTTAAACAAAAATAAAAATAATAAAGAAATTTCTGACGGTATGGATATTTCTTTATGTTTAATTAATGAAAACTCCCTTGAAATGCAATATGCCGGTGCTTTTAATCCATTATTTGTGTTTAGAAAAATAAAACAAAATACCGACATTGAACTTATTCAAATAGACGGCGACAGAATGCCAATAGGTTTGTATATTAAAGATAATGAACCATTTTTAAATAAGACTTTTAAACTCCAAAAATCAGATACAATTTACATGTTTTCAGATGGTTACCCCGATCAATTTGGTGGTCCTTTGCAGAAAAAACAAAAGTTTATGAAAAAACGATTTAAACAACTACTTTTTGAAATACAATTTGAAGATATGAATACTCAAAAGCAAATTTTAGAAAACAAATTAGTTGAATGGATGAAAGAT
This sequence comes from Bacteroidales bacterium, assembly GCA_016936595.1. Taxonomy (GTDB): domain Bacteria; phylum Bacteroidota; class Bacteroidia; order Bacteroidales; family JAFGUD01; genus JAFGUD01. The sequence continues at coordinate 8,463 of JAFGXO010000045.1, forward strand.
GAAAATACTCAAACCGACGATATAACTGTAATTGGACTGCGATTTTAAATTTAAATAAATAGACTACTTAAAAAACACCTAAAACTATCGCAATGTGTAACGCTTAACTTTTTTTCTATTGCGAAAATTTTAATAAAATTAAAAAAATATTTAATAATTTTTAAAAACGTATTTACATGTAATTTTAACACAAAAATCAAGCTATGAAAAAAACTTTACTAATTTTATTTTTTGTTCTTTTCCGTATATTTCTAACAGTTGCTCAGGATTATTCTGAATATAATACAATTAGACAAGATGCAATAGACTTGTATAATAATAAAAATTATTTTGACGCATACGAAAAATTGAAACTTTTAGACGGAAAAACAGTTGCTATACCACAAAATAATGATGTTTCTGCATTGAGAGATAGTTGCGTTTATTCGTTAAAAAATTTAATAAATCAAAATAAATTGATTTTAGATAAGGCAAATTCCGCTCTAAATGTTGCCGAAAATCTGATTTCTGCTTTGTATTTTTATAACGATAAATACACATTAGCCTATAAAAATCACAAATATGGTTTCGTTGATAAAAATGGTCAAGTTATAATTAAATATCAATACGATAAAGCAGAACCTTTTGATGAAAACACCGGCTTGGCAAAAGTATCAAAAGGAAGCAAAATATATTTAATTGACACAACCGGACACGAATATTTATTGAGTAACAGTAATAGTCTTTCGCCTAATACAGAGGCTGTTGACCTAAGCAATCAGAGTTTAACTCGTATCCCAGATGAGATTTTAGCTCTACAAAATTTAAAAATACTTATTGTTAGAAATAATAATATCAATCAAATAACAGATGAAATTGCAAAACTGTCTAATTTAATTTTATTAGATGCAGCAAGTAATAGAATTTCATCAATTTCTATGAAAATTAGTAATTTACAGAATTTAACACATTTATGTCTTAGTAATAATAATTTAGACTCAATACCCTTTTCTGTTCTGAATTTATCTAACTTAAATTATTTAGACCTAAACCATAACGATATTTCAGTTATAAATGACAATATTAAAAAAGTATCTTTATTGGAATATTTAGATATTTCGGATAATGAAATTACTGATATTTCGCCTTTTATTGGAAAATTAACCAAACTTAAGTTTTTAAAAATTAGCAAAAATGACCTTACTTCATTACCACAAGAGATGGCTAACTTGGTTAATTTAAAACAGTTATTATTAAACAATAATCAATTAGCAGATAATCTTCCGTATTTTGGAAAATTTCAGCATCTACAGAAACTTGATTTTTCTGTAAATAATTTAAATGAAATTCCAATTTCTGTTTTTGAGATTAGTAATTTGGTTGAAGTTAATTTCTCTGATAATAAACTTACAATTATTCCAAGTCAAATTTCAAAATCAGAACATTTAATTAGTTTGAATTTTTCAAAAAACAATATTGAAATACTACCAAATGAACTATTTAAACTTAAAAAATT
>JAFGXO010000046.1 GCA_016936595.1 Bacteroidales bacterium
AATCTTCTATAAATTGTAATGACATTTTTTTTAGTTCAAAGTTACTTGATTTGCCTTAATATGCAAATTTTTTTAATTAGTTAATAATTGTTTTCACAAAAATACGGTGAAAAAAAAAATTTGACGTCCCAGTTTGTTTATTGACCCCTATTTTTTGCAGAATAGAAGTCCCATTTAAAATAAGCCGTTAACTAAAATACTAAAATACAACTAATTAGAGTTAGTTGTAAGTTCAACGGAGTTTTTATATTCACTTGGTGTTAAGCCAGTAAAATCTTTAAAAATCCGATTAAAAGAGCTTTTAGAATTGAAACCACTATCAAAAGCAACTGATAATATTGTGTAATTTTTATGTTTTGGGAGTTGATTTTTAAATTCATCAACTCTATATTTATTTACAAATTCGAAAAAATTTTGCTCTAACTGTTCATTTATTATTTTAGATAAATAATTAGGCTGCCAATCCAACATTTCAGAAAGGTCTTTAATTGACAATTTATTCTCCAAATAAGGTTTATTATTTGTCATAAAATTAGTAAGTTTTTTTACATCATCATTAAAATTTACAATCACAGGTTTATTATTATTTTTCTTGTCAACATTAATAATTGAATTATTAATAAAAATACTTGATTGTTTAAAACCAAAAAAAGCAATAATAAAAACAATAAAAGTTAAACTAAACAAAACAATTTTATACACTAAAAAAATATTTCCATTTGCTCTACTAATAATTATTGCAGAAGCAAAAAGAAAAATCCAAGCAGAAGAAAAAATAATTAGAAGAATTTTCAACCAACCTAAATCAATTTCATCAGTATAAGAATAATTTTGTTTTATTTTTTTATTAAACTTTGAAAGCATTTTAAATGAAGAATAAACGTAATAAAATGCAAGAATTAAAGTTAAAGGAGTAAAAAATAGAAATACCCAATAATTAGATAATTGAAAGAAGTTAAATCTATAATCGATTAAATTATTAAAATCTAACAGCAAAAATACAAGACCGATAAAAACAATTACCGGAATAAAATGCGATAAATTTTTAAAAATGAAATTCTTAGTAGGTTTTAAAATTGATTTCACATACAAAAAAACAAAAGGAGAAAAAGACATAATAAAAGGCACATTAACAAAATACATAAAGCTGGGCATTGTTTCTGAAGATGAAACAACATTGGCAATTTTATCAAAAACAAAATAATACAAAAACAAAGGAAGAGAAGTAAAAATCAATAAGGCAACCAACAAAAAATCAGGAGTTGATTTATGTTTTTTTGTTACTAATAACAACGACAAGAAAAGAGCTTGCACTGCCCCTAAAAGAAGAACTGATTTCATATTTTAAAATTTTCTCAAACAAAGTTAAATTTTTTACTGAAAAATCAGTTTAAAAATTGATTTAAAATAAATCCACAAAAAAAGCCCACAAAATGTGGGCTAAAAATGAAAAAAAACTACAATTAGTCAGCAATTGTTAAACCTTTTGTAATGTCGCCAATACAAACAGCTTCTTCTTCAATAGTACCAGCCCATTCAGTTTCAACCCAAACACGAGCTCTTGCTGCATCTACTTTAATAACTGTTCCGTTTTGATATGATCCAATGTAAGGAATTTGAATAACATCACCCACAGCTACATCTAAAGTAACAGGAATAGGAGTACATTTTGATTTTTCAAGAACTTTTGTTGAACCAGCCCAACCTTTTGCAAGAACTTTATCGCCTTCAACTCTAATGACAGTCCAATGTTCGTAATCATAATCACCTTCGTAAGCAATTGATGTTCCGGGTTGCCAGTCGCCAGTTAATACAACAAACGAATTTGCTTCAAGTTGTTCTTCTTCTTCACCAAGTTCATCATAACTTGCATCAAGATAAACAACAACAGGTTGAGAAGGATCAGTATCATCAACAACAATACCTCTTTCTAAACCGGAACCTGATTGCCACCAAGTTAATACCATATCACCAACATGGGCTTGTTGTCCTGCAGGGATAGGAATAATAAGTGAATTAGGAATCATTACATCATCACTAATTTGCGAGAGTTTTGATTCAACATTACCAGGTTCAAGCATTTTAGCAGAATAAAAGATAAAAGAAGGAGTCATATCTTCAGCAACATCTGCCCATGCATCTTCAATAAATGCATAAGAAGGTGCTAAAACATACTCACCGGCTTTAGCAGTTGTTCCTACTGTTGGAAAATCGAATGGAACTTCTCCGGGAGCAGGTCCTTGATCTGTTACAACGTCAGTACTGTCGTTATCTGTAGTGTTACCATCGCCACCACATGACGTAAACACTAAACTACCTAAAAACATGCTAATAATAGCAAAAGTAAAAAGGATCCTTTTCATCGCACACAAATTTTTAAAAATTAAACAATTAAATTTATAAAAAGAGAGGTGTGTGCATATACACACACCTAATAAAATACTATCTTAAAGCAGCTTGAGCCGCAGCTAATCTTGCAATTGGCACTCTAAATGGCGAGCAACTTACATAAGCTAAACCTGTTCTGTGACAAAATTCAACTGAAGTTGGTTCTCCACCATGCTCTCCACAGATACCTAATTTAATATCAGGACGTGTAGATTTGCCTTTTGTACATGCCATTTCAACTAATTGTCCTATACCTTCTTGGTCAAGAACTTCAAATGGATCGTGTTTTAAAATACCTTTACGTATGTAAATTGGCAAGAATTTTCCGGCATCATCTCTTGAATAACCAAACCCCATTTGAGTAAGGTCATTTGTTCCGAAAGAGAAAAATTCTGCGTGTTTTGCTATTTGATCGGCAACTAATGCGGCACGAGGAATTTCAATCATTGTACCAACAAGATAATCTACTTTTTCGCCTTTTTCGGCAAATACTTTTTCGGCAGTAGTTCTTACAATTTTTTCTTGCATTACAAATTCTTTTACCGTACCGATAAGAGGAATCATAATTTCAGGTTTTGCAACAATACCTTTTAATTTAAGATTTACAGCTGCTTCAAGAATTGCACGAGCTTGCATTTCAGTAATTTCAGGATATGTATTACCAAGACGGCAACCACGATGTCCTAACATTGGGTTAAATTCAGATAAGTCTTCTACTTTTTGTTTTATAACCTTAACATCAACGCCCATTACTTTAGCCATTTCTTGTTGTCCTTTATCGTCGTGAGGAACAAATTCGTGTAATGGAGGATCAAGTAAGCGAACAGTTACAGGAAGATCGTGCATTGCTTCAAAAATACCTTCAAAATCTTTACGTTGAATTGGCAATAATTTATTAAGAGCTTCGCGTCTTCCGGCTTCGTCGTCAGCTAATATCATTTCTCGCATAGCGATAATTTTATCACCTTCAAAGAACATGTGTTCGGTTCTGGTAAGACCAATACCTTGAGCACCAAATTCACGAGCAACTTTTGCATCGTGAGGGGTATCGGCATTTGTTCTTACACTCATGCGAGTGTATTTGTCTGCAAGTTCCATTATTTTAGCAAAATCACCAGAAACCTCTGGAGTAATTGTTGCAACTTTACCATCATAAATTTCACCTGTTGATCCGTTTAAAGAAATCCAATCGCCTTCATTGTAGGTTTTTCCACCGGCAATCATTGTGCGGGTTTTTCCGTCAATTTTTACACCCCCGGCACCGGAAACACAGCATTTACCCATTCCACGAGCAACAACAGCAGCGTGAGAAGTCATTCCACCGCGAGCAGTTAAAATTCCTTCAGCAACGTTCATTCCTTTTAAATCTTCGGGAGAAGTTTCGATACGAACAAGAACAACTTTTTGACCTTTAGCAACTTTTTCTTCAGCTTCATCTGCGTGAAAAACAATTTGTCCTGTAGCAGCACCTGGAGATGCAGGAAGGCCTTTGCCTATTATTACAGCTGATTGCATAGCCGATTTTTCAAAAACAGGATGAAGTAATTCGTCTAATTTATTAGGTTCTAAACGCATAACCGCTGTTTTTTCGTCAATCATACCTTCTTGCAACATATCAACAGCCATTTTAATCATAGCAGCACCGGTACGTTTTCCATTTCTGGTTTGTAATAACCAAAGTTTGCCATCTTGGATAGTAAATTCAAGGTCTTGCATATCAGAATAATGTTTCTCAAGTTTTTGTTGAGTTTCATTTAATTCTTTATAAGCTGCAGGCATTCTTTCTTCTAGTGAAGGATATTTTGATTCTCTTTCGGCTTCTGAAATACCAGCTAATTTAGCCCATCTTAAAGAACCTTCTTTAGTGATTTGTTGTGGGGTACGAATACCGGCAACAACGTCTTCGCCTTGAGCATCAATTAAATATTCACCGTTGAAAATATTTTCACCTGTTCCGGCATCACGAGTAAAAGCAACTCCTGTACCTGAATTAGATCCCATATTTCCATAAACCATAGCTTGTACGTTTACAGCAGTACCCCAATCATCAGGAATATTTTCTAAACGACGGTATAAAATAGCTCTTTGGTTCATCCACGAGTTGAAAACTGCATTTACAGCTCCCCAAAGTTGTTCCCAAGGATCATCTGGGAAATCTCTTCCGGTTTGTTCTTTAACTGCAGTTTTAAAATCAGCAACTAATTTTTTTAAATCAGCAACTTCAAGTTCAGTATCATTTTCTACACCTTTGGCTTCTTTAGCTTTTTCAAGGATTTCTTCGAAAGGATCAATGTCTTCTTTTGTTTTAGGTTTCATGTCAAGAACAACATCACCGTACATTTGAACAAAACGTCTGTATGAATCCCATGCAAAACGCTCGTTTCCAGATTTATTAGCAATACCTTCAACAGCATCGTCATTTAAACCAAGATTAAGAACTGTGTCCATCATTCCCGGCATAGAAGCACGTGCTCCAGAACGTACAGAAACTAAACATGGATTTTCTTTGCTTCCAAATTTAGTTCCCATTAAGTTTTCTATATTTTTTACTGCCGCTTCAACTTCAGGTTTAATTAATTCTACGCCTTTTTTTTCGCCTTGAGCATTGTAAATAGCACAAACTTCAGTTGTAATAGTAAAACCCGGAGGAACAGGAACACCTATAAGATTCATTTCAGCAAGGTTAGCTCCTTTACCGCCAAGTAATTCTTTCATTGTTTTTTCGCCTTCGGCTTTTCCGTTACCGAATGTATAAACATACTTTTTAGTTTCCATAAAAGATTTATTTTAAAATATTTATTAAATTATCGTCAATGTTTTTGCACTGTAAAAGTAATTTTTTTTGATATAATAAAAAATTTTTTTGTCAAAATGTTACTTTTAAAGCATTTAAAGAGCTTTTTAACAAGATTGTTTTTAAATATGTGATTTTATATGGTGTTTGTTTTTCAGTTGTTTATTTTTGGCCAATTTACAAATCTTATTTTAATATTTCTAATTTTATATATTTAAAATCATAACTTGTTCAGAAACAACCTAAATAACTGTCTCATTTTTAGTATATTAAAATAAAACAAACACTTTTCTGATAAACAATAATAAATATGCCTTAGAGGCTAACAAAACAATTAATATATGAAAAATTTTAAAATTGAAGATCTAATTACATTACTAAAAGAAAACGACATTAAACGTTTTCATTTTGTTTTTAATCAAAAAGACCAAAAAATTGAGGCTTCGCATGAAGTATTGAATAACATTGCTGACTTTATTAATAAAGATACTCGTGATTTTGAACAACATGAAGGAATGTTTTTTCAATTAACACACAAATATGATGTTTTACAAGGAGCCTTTGTACATAGAACCAAGCGAGGACAAGCAGCCGGAGGAGTTCGCTTTTGGCAGTACGAAAATTTAGAGGATTTTTTAAGAGACGGAATGAGACTTGGAAAAGGAATGACTCACAAAAACGCTATGGCCGGACTTTGGTGGGGTGGCGGAAAAGGTGTGATGATACACAATCCTAAGTTTGATAAAAACGATAAACAATATCGCGAATATGTTTATTCTGAATATGGTAAATTTTTAACCCGTTTAAAAGGTTGTTATGTTACTGCCGAAGATGTTGGAACAAGTGTTGAAGATATGGAAAATATTTACAAAGCCACCCGTTTTACAACTTGTATTCCCGAAAAAATTGGAGGTAGTGGAAATCCTTCGGAACCAACCTCAAGAGGAGTATTAAGTGGCATGGAAGCAGCTCTGGAATTTATAGGTGAAACCTTAGAAGGAAAAACTGTTGCTGTGCAAGGAATGGGACACGTTGCAGAACCTCTGATTTATCATCTTTTTAATAAAAATGTTGGTAAAGTTATTGCATCTGACATTAATAAAGATGTAGTTGAAACTGTTAAAAAAAGATTCAAAGATAAAAATTTTGATGCACGTGTAACAAAAAAAGGCGATAATTCTATTCTTTTTGAAGAATGTGATGTTCTTGCTCCTTGTGCTGTTGGTGCTATTTTAAACGACGATACTATTCCAAAAATAAAAGCTAAAATTATTTGTGGTGCTGCAAATAATCAATTAGAAGATCATGATAAACACGACATAGCATTGGCTGAAAGAGGGATAATTTATGTGCCGGATTTTTTAACAAACAGAATGGGTATTGTAAATTGTGCTAACGAGCAATACGGATATGTTAATGATGACGATTTTATTGAAAGACATTTAACTAAAGACTGGGACTTTTCAGTTTATAAATCAACACTTTCGGTTCTAAATGAAGCTAAAGAAGCCAAAAAAAGCACATCGATTGTTGCAATAAAACAAGCCACTGAATTATCTATGCACTTGCACCCAATTTTTGGACACAGAAGCATTGAAATAATTGACTCTTTGGTTGACGAAAAATGGTATGAATAAATAGTTTTTATTAAAAGTAATTTTGGAAAAAATCCCTCTCTCTGATGTTTTTTAAGACGGAATATTAAAGCTCTAAAAATAAGGTGTTTAAAATGATTTAATTATTTTTTTAAACATCTTTATTTTTTAAATTTCCAAGCCCAATACTAAAACATCATCTAATTGATTAATATCACCTCTCCAATCATTAAAGATTTTTTCAACTATTAGATTCTGTTCTGTCATTGATTTAGAATTAATATCTAATAGTAAATTATTGAAATTACGCCTCATGTATTTTTGTCTGTTTTTACCTCCAAGTTGATCAATAATTCCATCAGAAAAAATATAAATTTTATCACCTTTAGACACTTTAATTGTATTTAAGGTAAATTCAATTTCTTTAACATATATTCCAATTGGCTGTCTGTCGGCTTTTAACACATTTATTTTATTGTTATTATTATTTGAAATATGATAGATTGGAATGTTTGCACCGGAATATTCTAAAGTCATATCTTTTGTATCTATACAACATAAAGCAATGTCCATTCCATCTAAAGAAACACTATCTTCGTCTGATTGATGAAGAACATTTTTTATGCGAGTTCTTAATACATTTAACACTTGCTTGGTTTGAGTAATTTCGGAACGAACAACAATTTCATTTAAAAAAGAGATTCCCAAAAGACTCATAAATGCACCAGGAACACCGTGTCCGGTACAATCAGCAACAGCAAAAATAATGTGATTTTCAATTTTTTTTATCCAAAAGAAATCTCCACTTACAATGTCGCGAGGTTTTAAAAAAACAAAATAATCGGAAAAATTTTCTTTAAAAATCTCATACTGAGGAAATAAAGCTTTCTGAATTCTTTTTGCATAAACAATACTATCTGTGATTTTTTTCTGTTGATTAGAAATTTCATCTCGCTGATTTTCAGCTATTTCTTTTTGTTCTTCAATTTTATCTTTTTGAGCTTCAATTTCTTCTTTTTGATGTAATATTTCAGCAGTTCGCCTATTTACTTTATTTTGCAGTTCAATTTTAGCTCTTTTTAAACGTTTCGTTCTTGAAACAATATATATTCTTAAAACGCCAATAATAAAAATAGCAATAAAAACATAAAAAACAGCCGTTTGCCAAAAAGGTTTTTTAATTTCAAAACTAAACTCAACAGGTTGAGCGTTCCACACCTTATTTGCTGTTATTGCTTTAACTTTAAATGTGTATTCACCGGGGGGGATATTAGAATATGTAGCATATTGTGCAGAAGTGAGAGGCATCCAAACTTCATCAAAGCCCTCCAACATAAATTGATATTTAACTTTTTGCGGATTCTGAAAATCTATTCCGACAAATTCAAAAGTCAAATTATTTTTTCGGTGTGGTAAAACTAAATTGCATGGTATTTTACTCCAAGGCATTAGTGAATCCGAATATTCAAACCAATCAATATCTTCGTAAAAAAGTTTAATATTTGTTATTTGAGTAATAGTTTTGTGCAAAGTATCTTCTTCAATATAAGGATTATATGAAGTTAGCCAATCAACGGTTCCAATATGCAAAATACCATCATCATCTTCCACAATTGCGTTCAAATTACATTCTATTCCAAAAAAGCCTTCTTCAATACCATAATGTTTTATTGAAATAATTTCACCTTGGTCAGAAAATTTAATTTTGTCAATTCCACGCTCATTTCCGGATATTATATAATCGTTTGCGTCTATATAAACGAAGTAACAAATATCGGAAGATAATCCGTCGGCTCGAGTATAGTTAATAAAATTTTTGCCGTCAAAACTACTAATCCCTTTATCTGAACCAATCCAAATTAGTCCGGTTTTATCATCTTGAGTAACTGTTCCTAAACCAAGTTCATTTAATCCGTCGTCTAAAGTGTAATGAATGGTATCTGTTTCGGAAAAAACTATTAAACCGTTATCTGTGGCAAAATATATTTTATTATCGGTAGCCTGAAAAATATCCCAAACAGTAGTTGCATCAAAATTATTTGCAGCAGAATAATTAATATACCCACCGTGGGGCAAAAATTTATATAAGCCTGATCCATTAGAGCCAAGCCATACATTGCCTTCATTATCGGCTAAAAGACTCATCATAAAATCTACAGGAAAATTACCTAAAGTAGCCGAATAATTTAAAAACTTTTTGCCATCGTAAATACTGTATCCTTCGTAAGTAGCAAACCAAATTCTACCTTGAGAGTCTTGTTCTATATCAAAAACAAAGTTGCTAACCAAACCATCTTGCTCTGTAATGGTTTTGTAATTTCCATCAACATTAGTTATTACTCCGGCTCCATCAGTTCCAATCCAAAAATTATCTTGTTCGTCCAATTTCACACACATAATAAAGCCATTGCCGGCAATATCGTCAAATTTTTGCTGCACAAAACGGTAGTTTTTAAACATATAAGCACCATCACCATCGGTTCCAATCCAAATATTTCCATGAAAATCTTTGTAAAGAGCAGAAACATATTCTATACCTATTCCATTTTGAACACTAACATGCGAAAAATCAGAGCCATCAAATAAACTAAGCCCGTTATCTTCGGTTGCAATCCAAAAAACACCATCGTTATCTTTTACAATATCTTTAATCCTATTTGAAGCTAATCCGTCATCAACAGTGTAATGAATAAATTCAATTTGATTATACAAAAAAAGCCCTTGGGAAGTGCCAAACCAAATATTTTGCTGATCGTCTTCGTAAATAATTTCGCCCGAAATTGTTTGGTAATCAAAAGGTGTTAATATTTTACCATTAGTAATTTTGCTTATTCCACTTTTTGAATAAAACCACAAATTATTTTTTGAATCGCAAAAAATGGAGGTAGATCCGGATATTTCAGCATCTATTTTAACAAAATTGCTGTCTTCAATTTTATAAATAGCTGTATCGGTTGAAAACCAAATATTTTTATCTTTATCTTCGGTTATTCGTCTAACATTATCAACTTGTTGCGAAAAAATATTTACCTTATATCCATCATAATAACAAATATTAGTTGCAGTACCAATCCATATTTTGCCATCGCTTGCTGTAAATAAATCCCATATTTTGTAATTCGGAAGGCCATTATTAGTGTTCAAATATTTAACATTAATACCGTTATAAATAGAAATTGCTCCTCCGTGAGTTCCAAACCACATATCACCGTTTGGTGCTTGTGTTATCGAAAACACTTGCGATTGGGAGAGCCCTTCATTTAACGAAAAATGCGTAAAATTATATCTTTGCGAAAAAGAATTTAAGCTAAAAAAACAAATAATTACATATATTAATAATTTCTTCAAGTTGTTTAATTTGCAGCTAAAATACAAAAAAAAGGATTATTAAAAATTTTATTTAGGCTAAAATAATCTTTTTACAATTTCTTTTATGATTTTAAAATCAAATATCAACAATATAAACAAAAAAAGATAAGCTATTATAGCCGGATATTTTTCCTTTTGATTAAAACCAAAATCTAAAGCCGTACCAAATGAACGTTTTACACCTATATGTCTGCTAATTATTTCAGAAAAAGATCTTTTCTTTTTTGATTTACTTGGGTTAAGTAATTTTACCGAATAAATTTCATCTAATACTAAATGACTTAAATACCCTAAACTAACTGCTAAACTTAAGCTAAATTTCTCCATCAAAGGCAAGTCTGTACTCCATGCTACAAGTAATACCAGCAAAAATACAATCAAAAATGCAGGAACTGAATGAAAAATCCCCCTATGACTTGTGTATTTATTAAAAATATTTAAAAGAATTATTTTCACAAAAAAGAAAGAAGCTAAAGGCAAAAAAATTCGCCAATATACACCAAAACCGTTGTCGTGCAAATAATAAACAACCAATCCGGCAGTCATATATGCGTAAAATTCAAAAATAATTTTCACAGGATGTCCGGTATTACTGTCCATATCAGGCAAAAACGAACCAATTATTGCGGCAAAATATATTATTACAGCCATATATATATTGTGCACCCAATCAAACAAATACGTAATAACTGCCAACGAAAATCCGGTTAGTGAGCCTATTGATAAATGTGTTTTAAAATCAGCCATTTTATTTTTTTTAAAGCACAAAAATAAACTAATTCTTTACTTTGTTTCTATTAAATATTACTTAATTTTAAAACACAAACTCATGCAAATAGCATAAACAACTGTAAAACAATAATTTAAAAACAAACAAATATCAAAAAAAACATTCAAGTTGCTTATAATCAAATTTATAGTTTTAAAATTAACAACTATTATTTAAAAGTCTAAAAATTATTTTTACACCTTTTTCTGTGAAAAAAAATTATTTTTGTAAAAAAATTATTGATGAAATATTTGATTACAACAATATTAGTTATATCATTCTTTTTTTCAAAAGCACAAGTAGATAATTTATCATTACGAAAAAATATATTTTTTCAGGACGAAAAAACATTTGGAATTAGAATAAATAATAACGGTTGGGGTTTAGACTACCGACGAGGATATTTTCATAACCTAAAATTAAAAACATTTTGGGAAATGGGAGCTTACAAAGTAAAACACCCCAAAGAATATAAATTTTCGAGCTATTATGCACTTACAAAAACATTTGTTTACGGTAAACTAAATGAAGTTTACGATTTTAAATTAGGGTACGGACAGCAAATAACCCTTTTTGACAAAAAAGAAATTGGCACGGTTGAAGTTAGAATGATATTATCCGCAGGAGTTGAAACCGCTTTTTTGAAACCAATTTACTATGAGATAATTATCAATCAACTGTTGAACACAATTTACGAAAAATACCTCCCTTCGCACCAACCCGGCTTAATTTTAGGCAAAGCACCATATTCTAAAGGCTTATCAGAATTAACAATTAACCCCGGAGTATATTTTAAACTTGGCACAAGTTTTGAACACAGTAAAAGTGTAAACGCAGTTAGAAGTCTTGAATTAGGAATAGAAACTTCTCTTTTTCTACGAAGACTTGAAATGATGGCTGAAGTTAATAATCCGAGGCTAATTGTCTCTCTTTTTATCAGTTACAGGTTTGGAACCTTGATGCAGAACAAACAAAAAAAGTCGGATATTTAACAATGTTGTTAACATAACTGCAAATAATTAATTTAATAAACTGTAGTTATGTTAATTGTTATTTCTCCGGCAAAAAAATTAGATTTTAAAAGTCCACCGAATACTCAACTTTATTCAACGCCTAATTTGTTAGTGCATTCTAAAATTCTAATTGAAGATTTAAAAAAATGTACAATTGAAGACTTGACAAAACTAATGAACGTAAGCTACGGGTTAGCCGAAATAAATCTAAAACGTTTTTTAGACTGGTCAACGCCTTTTAATACCGATAATGCAAAACAAGCAATTTTGGCTTTTAATGGCGATGTTTACGATGGTATAAATGCTAAATCGTTCAGTGATAAAGATTTTAATGTTGCCCAAAAAAAACTCAGAATTATTTCCGGATTATATGGTTTATTAAAACCCTTAGATTTAATTCAGGCGTACAGGCTTTCAATGGGCACAAAACTATCAAACGATAGAGGAAAGAATCTATACGGTTTTTGGGGCGACATTATCACTGACGAAATAAACAATTCGCTCGAAGAAACAGGCAATAATATTTTAATTAATCTTGCTTCTAACGAATATTTTAAAGCTATTAATAAAAATAACATTAAAGCTGATATTATAGAGGTTGTTTTTAAAGAAAATAAGAATGGCATTTACAGAGTTGTAAGTTTTTATGCAAAAAAAGCCAGAGGATTGATGACTAATTTTATTATAAAAAACAATATTAATAACCCCGAAGATTTAAAAAGTTTTAATCTTGAAAATTATTATTTTGACGAAAAACAATCTACTAAATCAAAAATTGTTTTTATTAGATAAAAAAATAAAATTTCTTTACATTTTGAAGCCGCCTTAGGGTGGCTTTTTTATTTAATTATAATTTTTATTCGAAAACAAAAAAACAATTAATCAAATCAATCAATAATATTTTTTTGATAAATAATTTTTTTTTTACTTTTGTCAGATAATTCAAGCTAAATATACCATGAAACGTATTTTTATTCAAGAAAGAGATTTTATACCCGGAGTTATTTTAGACAAAGAAAATGGCAAGTTTGAAATTACAGGAAAAGCATGTCCGGAAAACATGGAGGAATTTTATGACCCTATTTTTAATTGGCTTGATGAATACGGACAAGATCCAAACGAAAATACTACTTTTTCGGTAAAACTAATTTATTATAACACCGCTTCTTCTAAAGCATTATTAAAAATTTTACAAAAATTAGAAAAAATGCAAAAAAACGGAACAACCGTTAAAATTGCATGGTATTACGAAAAAGATGACGAAGAACTTTTAATTGCAGGTGAAGATTATGCCGAATTAATTAGGCTTCCGTTTGAGTTTTTTGTGAACAACCAATAAAACTTTTTTTTCCATTTAGTAATTACTTTTATATTTTTCATGCCGCCTACTACTCTTTTATGAAAAAAATCACACTTCTTATTTTATTTGTTTTTTATCTTTTTACATCATTCTCTCAAAACAACAACTCTAAGCCCAAACTTGTTGTTGGAATAGTAATTGACCAATTAAGATACGATATTATAGCCAAATACTGGGATAAATATTCCAATGATGGTTTTAAAAAAGTAATCAATCAAGGGGCTTTTTGTAAAAATGCTCAATATAATTACACTAATATTAATTCAGCTTCGGGCTGTGCTACAATAGCTTGCGGCTCATATCCGGCACAACACGGCATAGTTAATTTACAGTGGTACGACCGAATAACTAACAACGAAATATTTTGTGTTGACGATAACACATACTCTCAAGTTGGCACAAACTTTGGATCGGGGAAATCACCCGAAAATTTAAGTTCCTTAACATGGACCGATCAACTTAGAATTTCAACTTTTAAAATGTCTAAAGTTTTTTCGGTTGGATTAAAAGATTATTCCAGCATTATTTCGGGCGGAAAACTTGCAAATGCGGCATTTTGGTTCGACGAAAATACAGGAAATTGGGTTACAAGTTCATTTTACATGGATTCCTTAACAGAATGGGTTAATAACTTCAACTCAAAAAAATTCGCAGATATTTATATGGAAAGAACATGGCAAACAACTTTTCCTATTCAAAATTACGTCGAAAGTTTATCTGACGGAACAACATACGAAAACGGTTTTGACGGACAATCAACTTTTCCATACGATTTAAATTCATTAAAAACTAAATACAGAAACTACTCGGTATTAAAATTCACTCCCTTTGCCAACAACCTTACTAAAGATTTTGCTATTAATTTAGTTATGAATGAATATTTAGGAGGAGACACTTACACCGACGTATTACTTATAAATTTTTCGGCAACATCTTTTATTGGTGATTTATTTGGTTTACAATCTGTTGAAATTGAAGATGCTTACATAAAATTAGATAAAGATATTTCGCATTTAATTGCTGCTATTGAAGATTACGTTGGTCAAAATGAAGTTATTTTTTATATTACCTCCGACCGTGGAAGTTGCGACAATCAGGATTGGTTACACGACATAAATATCACAACCGGAGAATTTAACTCAACTCGTGCTACCGTACTTATTAGCAGCTACTTAAGAGCAGTTTATGGAATGAGTAATTGGATTGAAGGATTTTTTAATGACGAACTTTACTTAGACCAGTTTGAAATTGACAAAGCATCACTTTCTGTTGAAGAATTTCAACAAAAATCGGCTCAATTATTAGTTAATATCGATGGAATCAACACCGTTATTTCATCATCAGAATTACAAAAAGGAACCTTCTCTGCCGGAATTATGCAACAAGCTCAAAACAGCTATTTTCAAGGACGATCGGGTGATTTATTTGTAATTTTAGATTACGGCTGGAGAGTTAAATCTTCTAATCCAAGCCTTTGTAATTGCAATTCTGCATTTATAGAAAACACTCATGTTCCGGTAATTTTTTATGGTAAAAACATAAGTCAAAAAGAAATTTACAGGCAAATTTCTATGGACGATTTAGCTACAACAATGTGTTTTTTACTTAACATTCCATTGCCAAACAAATGTACCGGTCAGCCAATTACCGAAATAATCGAATAAAAACTACTCAACTCCCCCCCACTCCATTTTAAATTGTTTCAAAAATTCAAGCATAAAATTATGCCTTTGTTGTGCTATTTTTTTTGCTGCTTGTGTGTGCATACCATCTTTTAAGGTCAATAGTTTCTCATAAAAATGATTAATTGTTGTTGATTTGTGTTTTTTATACTCTTGCTTAGTTAAATTTAACTTTGGCTTTTGTTCAGAGTCGTAAAAATCCCGCTTTTTAAATCCACCATAACTAAACGCTCGAGCAATCCCTATCGCTCCTATAGCATCAAGTCTGTCAGCGTCTTGCAAAATTTCAAGCTCAATATTCATTGTTTTATTTATTGAACTAAAAGACACATTTTCAATCAAAAAAAACACCCTATTTATAATACTTTCATCTAAATTTTACTCATAAAAAAACCTCTTAATAACTTCAATTCCGTTATTCTTTTCAGAAACAAACTTATGATCGGCTATATCATGCACAATTGCGGCAATTTCAACAACAAAAGAATTTTTTAAATTTTCGTTTTCTGCAATAATTTTCACCATTCTTCTAACTCGCTGACCATGAGAATAATCATGACCCTTTTCTGCTTCTTTAAGAACTAATTTTGCAAATATTTCTGTTTTTTCAAGCAATAAATTATTTTTCATAAAAATTATTAGATATTTTAAAAGTTATGCTCATTATTTTTTTACAGCAATAAGATGATTTACAACCAAATACAAATATAAAAACATTAACTTTTGCTTCTGCAATTATTTAATTATCAACTTCAAAAAAGAACAAAGCATTCTAATTTTATATCTTTACAAAAATAAAAATTCACGCACTAATTTAAAACAAATTTTAATATGTTCAAAAATATATAAATAAGATAAAATTGAATGTACCTTTGTAAATTATTTAAAAAAACATAAAAATGATAGCATTAGTAACCGGTGCAACTGCCGGAATTGGAAAAGCAACAGCCGAAATGCTTGCTGAAAAAAACTATGATTTAATTATTACCGGCAGAAGATTAGAAAGATTAGAAGAGTTAAAATCAAAACTTGAAACAAAATTTTCTGTTAAAGTTAAAATATTAAACTTTGATATTAGAAAGAGAAGTGAAGTTGAAAAACATTTATCCGAACTCTCGAAAAATTGGAAACAAATTGACCTTTTAATTAACAACGCCGGATTAGCTTCGGGTTTAGATTTAATACACGAAGGAAATATTGACGATTGGGAAAAAATGATTGATACAAACATCAAAGGTTTATTATATGTATCTCGTTTTGTTATGCCCTTAATGGTGCAACAAAAAAAAGGACACATAATAAACATTGGCTCAATTGCAGGAAAAGAAGTATATATGAAGGGAAATATTTACTGTGCAACAAAACACGCCGTAGATGCACTCACCAAAGCAATGCGAATGGAACTTGTGCCATTTGGAGTTGTAGTAACTCAAATTGCCCCGGGAATGATTGAAACAGAATTTTCAATTGTACGCTTAGGCGATGAACAAAAAGCCAAAAATGTTTACAAAGGATTTGAACCTCTTACAGCTAAAGACATTGCAGATACTGTTGAATTTGTAATATCAAGACCTAAAAATGTAAATATTAACGACATAATAATTATGCCGGCAGCTCAAGCAAACTCCTATATAACCAACAGAGAAGAAAATTAAACAAAAATTAACAAACTAAACTAATGTGTTATTTTTAAAATTACTTAATTTGAAGAAAAATCAAAATCTGCTGAACAATATTTCAAAGTCTGACATAAATCATATCAAAACATCAATCTTTTTACCCAAGTTATGTTTAATTTTGAAAAATAAATCCTCAATTATAACATCTTAATTATCAAAACATTAACAAAATGAATTTTTTAACAAAAATAAAGACCAGAGCCCAGCAAGTTAATAAAACAATTGCATTACCCGAGGGCGAAGAAGAAAGAACTCTAATTGCTGCAAATGAAATTATTGCAGAAAAAATAGCCAATATTATTCTATACGGAAATAAAGAAATAATTTTAAAAAAAGCAACCGACTTAAACCTTAAAAATATCTCAAAAGCAAGAATAATTGAACCCGAAAATTACGATCGAAAAGAAGAACTTGCCCAAATAATGGTGGAAATGCGCAAAAATAAAGGCTTAACTAAAGAAAAAGCTCTTGAACAATTATTAAGCCCTTATTATCTATCTACTTTAATGATAAAAATCAATGAAGTTGACGGAATGGTTGGTGGAGCAGTAGCTTCAACGGCTACAACTATTCGCCCCGCATTTCAGTATATTAAAACTTTGCCCGGTATAAGCGTAGTTTCGGGAGCTTTTTTTATGATTATTCCTGACAATTCTTTTGGCGAAAACGGCGTAATACTTTTTGCCGACTGTGCCGTACACCCTAATCCTACAGATAAAGAACTTGCCGAAATTGCTGTTGCTTCGGCAAAAACAGCTAAATCAATTGGCGGATTTGAACCACGGATTGCTATGTTAAGTTTTTCTACAATGGGTAGTGCCGAACACGAAATGGTTGACAAAGTTAAAAGTGCCACTAATATTGCTAAACAAATGCAACCCGATTTAATTATCGATGGAGAAATGCAAGCCGACGCTGCTATTATTGAAAGCATTGGACAGAAAAAAGCCCCTAACAGCGGTGTTGCCGGAAATGCTAATGTTCTTGTTTTCCCGGACTTAAATTCCGGAAATATTTCATATAAATTAGTGCAACGTTTAGCTAAAGCCGAAGCTATTGGCCCTGTTTTACAAGGTTTAGCTGCTCCAATAAACGATTTATCGAGAGGGTGTTCGGCCAGCGATATTGTTAACTTAGTTGCAATTACGGCTAATCAAGCGGCAGGATTATTTTAAACAATACTCAAATATATTACACATTACAAATATTTAACTTAAAAACCATCATAAATGAGTGAACCTATTATTGAACGAGTTGAAGATTTTGCTCTTAGTAAGTCTGATAGACCCAAAGCAGAATTTGAAAAAGTTGGCATTGTTGGGTGCGGTTCTACCGGGCAAAAACTTGCAATAATGATTGCCAAAAGAGGCATTGACGTTATTTTTATTGAACTTTCGGAACAAAAAATTGAGGACGCTTTTAAAGAAATGAAAGAAGAACTTGAATACGAACTCAATCACTGGGGCGTTACCGAAGGCGAAATGAAAGCTGTTTTAGGCAGAATCAATGGAAGTTTAGACTACCAAGAACTAAGCGATTGTGATATGGTTATTGAAGCAATCCTTTCCAAAACTCGCGAAAATGCTAAAGAAACAAGAAAAATTCTTTTCAAAAAGATAGAAGATCATGTTAGCAGAAATACTATTATAGCTACCAATTCTACTACCGTTGCAATTACCGAGTTAGCCTCTGTTTTAAAATATAAAGACAGATGTATTAGTATGCATGTTTCTCTTACATCTCCTCATGCAAAACTTGTTGAAGTGGTTAAAAGCCTTTATACTAACGATGAAGTATGTGCAAACGTGCAAAAATTTTCGGTTTTACTTGGCAAAAAATTCATTAGAGTAGCCGAATCGTCAGGACTAATTACTGTGCGGCTTTTTGCCCCAATGATTAACGAAGCTTGTGATATTTTAATGGAAAGTGTAGCAAAAATGGAAGTTATTGACTTTGCTGCCAGAAATAGTTTAAACCTTCCTCTTGGACCTTTTGAAATGGCTGATAAAATTGGAATAGACAAAGTAATTCGCTGGTTAGAAAACATGTACGAAGAATTTGGAGACCTTAGATACAAAGCGTCGCCTATTCTTAAAAGATTAGCTCGATCGCAACATACCGGCAGAAAAATTGGACAAGGTTTTTATATTTACGACGACTATGGAACAAAAATCAGACCTGCTTTTTCCGAATTTTAAACTAAAAAATTAACTACCACTTTCTCAAAAAAATATTTTTTTAAATAGTGGAAAAAAATAATAAAATGAAAATTCTTGTAATAAACAGCGGTAGCTCATCTATAAAATATCAATTCTTTGATATGACTTCTAACCAAGTGATTGCTAAAGGCTTGGTTGACAAAATAGGGCTAAAAGGCTCACAAATTAAACATACACGACAAGACAATCAAGTTGTGATTTTTAAAGGCGACATTTTAGACCATCAAAGTGGGATAGAATTTGTTTTAGGCATTCTTAAAAGCCAAAAACATGGTTGCATTAAAGATCTTCACGAAATAGATGCAGTTGGACATAGAGTTGTTCATGGTGCCGAACATTTTAATTCGTCGGTTTTAATTACCGAAGATGTTATTGAAGCAATGAAACAATGTATAGATTTAGCTCCATTGCACAATCCTCCTAACTTAAAAGGAATTTATGCAATGCAAGCATTATTGCCCGAAGTTAAACAAGTGGGCGTTTTTGACACTGCTTTTCATCAATCTATGCCCGATTATGCATACATGTACGCTATTCCGTACACTTTTTACAAAAATTTTGGCGTAAGAAGATACGGTTTTCACGGAACAAGCCACAGATATGTATCTAAAAGAGCCTGCGAAATTTTAGGAGTAGATTACAAAACTCAAAAAATAATCTCTTGTCACCTTGGTAACGGTGCCTCAATTGCCGCTATTCAAAATGGTAAATCTATTGACACATCAATGGGTATGACTCCTGTTGAAGGACTTATTATGGGTACTCGTTCGGGAGATTTAGATATAGGCGTTTATAATTTTATTATGGACAAAGAAGAAATTAACCGTAATACAGCCTACACTCTTGTTAATAAACATAGTGGAATGCTCGGTATTACAGGTATTTCATCTGACATGAGAGAACTTGAACTTGCAGCTGAAAAAGGCCAAAATAACGCTCAACTTGCACTTAACATGTATGATTACAGAATAAAAAAATACATCGGATCATACACTGCGGCTATGAACGGAATTGATATTTTAGTTTTTACCGGTGGTGTTGGCGAAAATGCTGACCTAACAAGACGTGGTGTAGCCGGTAATTTAAGCTATCTTGGAATTGAACTTGACAATAACATTAACACCGGACTAAGAGGAAAAGAAATGGTTATTTCTACAAAAAACTCTAAAGTTAAAGTTATAGTTGTTCCAACCGACGAAGAATACGTAATTGCAAAAGATACCTTAGACATTATTACTAAAGGTAAAATTGAAGAATAATTTATATTTAAAAATTATCAAAAAAAGTTCTTAAAGCTCTGATAGATAAAGCATTATCTTTACATACTTTAAGAACTTTTCACCTTTATAAACTCTAAAAACATTTCAAGCAAAAAAAAATGAAAACACTAAACGAAATACTTGAAAAAGTAAAACAATTACCAAATAAACGCTTAATTGCAGCAAATGGCGTTGACGAACACACCATAGAAGCAATTTATGAAGCAAAAAAAATGGGTTTAATAGATGCAACATTAGTTGGCGATTCTGATATAATAAACCAAACTTGCAAAAAACTTAATATTGATGTTAATAATTTTGAAGTAATTGATATTAAAGATGAGCAAAAAGCAGCACTTGAGGCAGTAAAGATTATTTATGAAGGCAAAGGCGACTTACTGATGAAGGGTTTAATTGGCACCGATAAATATATGCGTGCTATTTTAAATAAAGAATACGGATTAGTACCTCCCAAAGGATTACTTACTCATATTACAGTAATTGAAACACCTAATTATCACAAACTTTTAACTGTTTCTGATGTTGCAATTCTTCCATTGCCCGACCTAAAGCAAAAAATTGCGATAACAAATTTATTGATAAAAACAGCTAAACGCTTAGAAATTGAAACCCCTAAAGTTGCAATAATTACAGCCGCCGAATTAGTAACCGAAGCAATGCCGTCAACTATTGATGCTGCTATTATTTCTAAAATGGGCGACCGTGGACAAATAAAAGGCGGGCTAATTGAAGGACCTTTAAGTCTTGATTTGTCTATTGATCCCGAAAGCGTTAAAATAAAAGGCATGAAATCTGAAGTTGCAGGTGATGCCGATTGTTTGCTTTTTCCAAATATCGAAGCAGGAAATGTTTTTTACAAAACAAATACTAAACTCGCTGATGCAGAGCTTGGTGCATTTGTTGCCGGAGCAAAAGTTCCTTGCATATTGTCTTCGCGAGGTGATTCGGCAAAAACAAAAATGTACTCCATTGCCCTTTCGGCTCTCATGGCTTAAAAATAAAAACACCGACAAATTTTGTCGGTGTTTTTATTTATAATTCAGATAACACATTTGCAAATAAATGCGGAGATACTTTATTGAATGGAAATTCTTTTTTAAATTTTGACTTAAATTTTATTTGAGGTAAAAATTTAACTAAATATTGGTAAATTTTATAACTGATCAATATCTTTCCCTGAACTGTAACAGATATTTTTGCAATATTCAAATTTAATTTTTTCAACACATTCATGATGTAATAAGCAGCATCTTCTTCTGTATTAAAATCAAAATCATTCAAAAATAACAACTTCTGATTTTTTAAAACAAGAATGTCTAAAGTATTTTTATTAAAATTAATTGCTACGGTTTCAAAAACATCTTTAGAATTTTCATTTTCTCTGATGTAAGTATTTAAAAAAGTTGTTGTAGAATGAAAAAATCTAATTTCGGGAAAATGATTAACCAAAAAATTAATCAGTATTGAAGGATAAGCATAAATATCATAAGCTTCAATTTTTTCGATATACGAAAAATGAACCTCTTCGTTTTTTTCAATAATATGATTATACTTCAAATATTCATTTTTATTCTTTTTTTCGAACAAATTTGCGGGAACTAAAGTATATTTATTGTTTTCGAGAAAAAAATTAACATTTTTGTAATGCTTATTTAAATACACATCATCTTTAACTACATTTTGAAAATTTTCGATAATATCAGCCCCTGCATCTTCAAACTCAAGATATTTTATCGCAATATGTTGATTTCTGATGCTATCAGAAATAACATAACAAACACCGTACTTAGAAAGCTCAATATTAAGAAAATACGATGATAACTTTCTTAAGTTAAAAGATTCATGAAAGTAGCTAAAATTTTGCATAGTATATTTTATTTTTGTGCCCTATATAAAAATTCAATTGCAAAAATTAGTCCCAATTTCCGGCAGTGGTTACTTCGCTCATAGAACCAATCAAATAGCCCGGAAACTCATCATTATCACGTGCGGCATCGTTAACGTTAATTATTTGCTGTTCATCTAATCCATGTGTAAAAGAATTATTATGAACTTTTAACTCAAATACCGGTCTGGTAGCATTTGATAAAGTTTTTATTATTGTGGCGTTTAGCTGAAAAGTTTCAGATAAATTTGTAAATGGAACATAAGCTAAGGTATCTACGTTATAGTGACGAAATAATGAATCTTTTACCGCAACCTTTAACGTGTCTCTGGTTATTATACCTAAATCAATTGCTCTTTGTTCTGCTTCTTTTCTCGAAGTTGATGTATTATAAATACTATCTGGAACAACACCTGTTGACTTTGGAATTAGCAACGAATCGTTTTTGATAAAATCTATTAAAGTATCAAAATCAGAAGTGTATTTCTGATATGTATAAAGATAAGCTATTTCTGCTTCCCTAATTTTTATCATTTTATCTTTTACTATCTCTGATCGGTATTCAAAACTTTGTTTGAATTTAATAGGGGTCATTATGCTATTGTACAATTTGTACGCTAAGCCTAACGCGAGTAAAACTAAAATTAAATTTATCCCAATTTTAATACCTTTATTCATCTTATTTTTATTTTAATTATTAGTATTTGTAGGTTGTTGCAAAATTAAAAAATAATTTTTCAATATAAATTTTTTTAAAACATTTTTGAATATTTTAACTCCAATCAATTAAATCTATTATTATAAATACATTTCCTTTATTATACATAATAGTCTGCAAATCAGCATTTTAACAAGCCTTAACTAATGTTTTTATTGAATACAAAGTAAAACATATTGTTATAAAGGTGTTTTAATAAATATCCTATAACATCTTTTACAATAATTTTTTAATTAGTTTTTCAATGCTGTATCCGGCAGCTTCTGCTTTAAAATTACGTACAATTCTATGTCTTAACACAGGAATTGCAACTGCTTGAACATCTTCAATATCGGGTGAATATTTTCCCGACAAAACTGCGTGAGTTTTAGCCGCAATAACTAAATACTGTGAAGCACGGGGTCCTGCACCCCAGCTTATATATTTATTTGCTAATTCGTCAGACATTAAAGTATTTGGACGTGTTTTATAAGCTAATTTTACTGCATATTCAAGCACCGATTTGTTTATTGGCACTCGGCGTAAAAGCTTTTGAAAATAAATAATTTCTTCGCCGTTCAAGACTTGATCTAATGTGTATTTTTGATCGGTTGTTGTATTTTCAACAATTTGCACTTCTTCTTCAAAAGAAGGATAATCTAACACAATATTAAACATAAACCGGTCTAATTGAGCTTCGGGCAAAGGATAAGTTCCTTCTTGCTCTATAGGATTTTGCGTTGCCAGAACAAAAAATGGTGCATCTAATTTATACGTTGTTCCATTTGCCGTTACAGCTTTTTCTTGCATAGCTTCTAATAGGGCTGCTTGTGTTTTTGGAGGTGTACGATTTATTTCATCTGCCAAAATAATATTTGCAAAAACAGGCCCTTTTAAAAACTGAAATTTTCGGTTTTGGTCTAAAATTTCGGTTCCAATAATATCCGAAGGCATTAAATCCGGAGTAAACTGAATCCGTTTATATTGCAAGCCCAAAATACCTGATATAGTATTGATTAACATAGTTTTAGCTAATCCGGGTACTCCAACTAATAATGCATGACCGCCACTAAAAATTGTTATCAAAACCTCTTTTATTACTTGCTCTTGTCCGTAAATTGCTTTATTAACTTCTTTTGTAAAAATATTGTATTTTTGGCGCAATGAATCTACTGCTTCTACGTCGTCTTTATAATTAACCATATAGTTTTTTATTTCAAAATTATGCAAAAAAATAATCGCTAAAATACAAAAAAAATTGATACAAAAAATACTTCCTTAAAATACTGAAACAAAAACAATTACAAATGGATAGTTTATTCAAAATCTAAGTTTTAAACGTTTTTACACTATTTTTAGCTATTTTATCTTTATTTTTAATATTTTTACGCTTTAAAAAATTGCAAAAAATGAATCTAATAATATTTTTAGATACCGACCAAATTAGCCTATTTAAAGAAGAAAACGAAAAAGTTTCTTTAATTTCTGATAATTACCTGTATTTCTTTTTTGACACAAAGAAGGATAAAATAATGTATAATGTTAATTATAAGATATTTACAATAGAAGAAAAAGATTATTTTTACGGAGATATTTTATCTAAAATACAAAATGACGAGAAAATAATTATTGATGAAAATTCCTATAATCCCGATTTTTTTATCTCCGAATTACTTAATACCGAACTTAAAAATCTATCTTTTGATAATCATCTTATTTCTTTCTCGAACAATATTTCACAACAATTATCGGAAATTTTAACTAAATTTTTCATGGAAAAATTTAATAATGTTTCTGTAATTGAAAATTTCACTTCTCTTGCGGTAAAAAATTACTTAAAATCTAATCAAATTTTTAGTGCTCAAAAAGACATTTTTATTCTTTCGGTTTCTCAGAGCAAATTAATTTCGGTGCAAGCGGAATTTGACGGCTCAAACATTTCTTTAATAACTAACGATGTTATTGGGGATATTGCTTTTTATCCTTATGGTTATGAACTTGCTAAAAAAATTTATACCGACATTAAAAGAATTTACAAACCAAATTCTGACCAAAGCGACATTTGCAACACCAATTTTATTTACTGGCGAATTAATAACAAAGCCGAAAAAATTATTAACACCCCCAAAGAACATGTTTCGGTAAGCACTCGATTATTGAACGATAATAAACGTTATGTTGTTAATATTAAGCCTAATGAAATTAAAATATCTACTAAAGTATTTTTAAAATCTTTTATCGAAAAACTTGTTAGTCAGGCAAATGTAAATAAAAATGCGAGACTTATTCTTATTGGCGATTTTTTCAATAACAAATTGATTTTTAATGAATTAGAAGGCAATTTTAAAAATTTGAATAAACTTGATTTTGAAAGCGTTTTTGAAACAAGAAACTCAGATTTTGAGGCAGAAATTGACGAATATTCAACAATGTTTTTATCTGAAGATGAGCGTTTAGGAACCGAAGAAACAAATAATTTTCAGAAAGCTACAACCTTAGATTTGAACTTATTGCAAATTGGAATGCAAATTAAACTCACAAATTACGATTCCGGAGCGGGCAAGGGCTACTCAAATCAACATTTAGAATACTTAGGCGACAATAAATTTGTAGTTATTGAAAGCACAAGGTCATTAAAAACCGGAGATATTGCAGTTGCCGAAGAAAATATATGGCATCAGGGAATAAAAATAATTTTTAGAATTCAGCGAGGAGGCAAAGATTATGGTCGCTTCCAAACGCGTGAAATTCAATCAATTGAATATAGCGAATAATTTTTTTATCAAAAAATTTTGTTTATTAATTTTCTTGTGCTAATTTTGCACAGCATTTTTAGGAGAGATGGCAGAGTGGTCGAATGCGGCGGTCTTGAAAACCGTTGAGGGTCACACCTCCGGGGGTTCGAATCCCTCTCTCTCCGCA
>JAFGXO010000240.1 GCA_016936595.1 Bacteroidales bacterium
AGTATGGTAATGAGTGGAAAATTGGTGACAGGAAAGTAGTCGATGACGCTCCAACAACTAATAATAATAATAATAATAATTCAAAGACTTCAACAGTAACATCAAATCCGGCTAAAGGTGTTTATACAAACGGTTCAATTTATTTAATAATTTATGAATATTCTACCGGAGATGAAAGTTTTGAAGGAATTTTATTAAATAAATCAAATGGGTTATGCGTTTCAGGTATGGACGTGCTTTTTGAAAACAATAAATGGTTATCAGATGATATATATGATTCCAGAGATTATAATTCACCCGACTGTTCTGCAGAATTTGCATTTAGCGGAAATTCTGTAACAATAAAAAGTGCTACAAATTGTTACGGTTTAAATTCAACTCTTACTAAATCATCAAGTTATTCTTCTCCAAGTTATGGTACATATAGCTATGAAACTTCGTCGGCATCTGCTGAGTTGGAAATATCAGAAATTGATTCTTATGGTATATCATTTAATCTTCATCTAGCAACACAAAGTGCCTGCACAGGTGATATTCCCATAGATGGCTATGGTACTGAAACAGCATACGGATCTAACGGTGTTTACATTTATGATAACGCAGACGGTTGTACTCTTCTAATTACTTTTTCAGGTTCTAAAGCTACTATTTCTGAAGTTCAATGTGATTTACATGGCTATGAGTGTTCTTTTAACGGAACATACGTAAAAGAATAAAAATTGCTTACAATTACAAAGTTAATGCAATCAATTTTGTTGAAAAAATTATAATTTTACACAATACATATATTTAATCCATATTATTAAAAATAATATGGATTATTTTTTCCAATTATAAAGTGTACGTTCAGTTAATTTTTCTCCTTTATTTTTATAAAAATCAACTGTTTTTTGAGCTGAACCAAAGTTATTTATTAAATACTCGGCTAATTTTCTTTGAAAAATTTTAACCAGCTCAAATGGCGATTTACTAATATCAAACAATGTTTCTTGGTCTTCTTCTTTTGATATATATTTTTCAAATTCGTTTTTGGTAAATTCATAAGCTGATTTCTGGGATAATGCTTTTTTAATATTTTTATCAAAATCATGAAAAGTTTTATAATAAATTGAAATTTTTTGCAAATCTCTATAATTTCCGTATAAATTTAATGTTTTTAACCAATCAAATAATTTTTTATCATTTTGTGTAATTATATCAAAAGAGTAAAATTCTTCAAATCTCATTTGTTGCCAAATTGCTTTCAAGTCATTTTTCAAATCATCTCTTGAAGCACGTAAAGGCGGAATTTCGATAACTAATTGGGTTATTCGATCATAAAAATCCGGTAATAATAAATTACGTAATTCGGAGATTTTTTTATTACTTGCAAAAATCAACGATGTTCTAATTTTTTGTTCATTACTATCACCTAATCTCTTTATTGTAAAGTAGTTATTACTATCTGTTTCAATCGCTTTCATTAACTTTGCTTGTGTTAACTTATCAAGATGGTGGATTTCATCTAAAAACAAAATTCCGTTATTTGCTTGTTCAAAAACTCCTTGTCTATCTTCTTTTGCATCTGTAAATGCTCCTTTTTTATATCCAAATAATATGCTTTCGGCTATTGTATTATTACTAAATGATGCACAATTTACCGACACAAATTTTTGATCTTTTTCTTTGATTTTTTCGGCAAGGTGAGTTTTTCCTATGCCTCGTTCGCCTAATAATAAAACAGAAAATCCTGATTTTATGTACATGCGCATTTTAGCATCAGCTAATTGTCTTACCTCTGAAACGGGCGTTTCATAAACTTTTATTTTTGAAGATATTTCGGAGATAATTTTTTTTGATACTTCTTTTATGTCAAATTCCTTAAATCTTTGCTGAACAATGCTGTTTTTATTGTCATAGGTATTTATTAATTTTGAATTTATTGGCAATATCTCACTTTGTGCAAGAATTTGCCAAGCTACTTGTG
Organism: Bacteroidales bacterium; assembly: GCA_016936595.1. Taxonomy (GTDB): domain Bacteria; phylum Bacteroidota; class Bacteroidia; order Bacteroidales; family JAFGUD01; genus JAFGUD01. The sequence continues at coordinate 1,967 of JAFGXO010000240.1, forward strand.
TTTCGTTACTTCCGAGTGATACATTAATTATCCATCTACTGTTTGAATGTTTTTTCTTTAATTTATCTATAAATAATATTAAATTATTAGCTATTTCTTTAGTATCGCGTAAATTTTTTATTTTTAATTTCTCAATATTAAAATTATTTTTTGTTTTTGTCGGAACATTTGAATGTTTTTTAAACCAGTAAATCTGATCCTCAATTTTATAGTGTTGTATATCTCGCCATATTTGGCTCTCATACAATTTATCGTAATTAGGAAAATGTCTTCTTACATATTCTATTTCTTGTTCAATATTAGCAAATTCGTTTTCTATAATATTTTCCCATATATGTTGTGTTTTTTGTTTTATAACAGTTTCATCAGTTAAAATTAAATACCTATAATTAAAACGTCTTGCTGAAATTTTATCAAAAACTTCTTGATCTGTTGTTAAATAATATATTTCATCAAATTGAAATCCGTTTTTTTTAGTGTCAAAAAAATTGTTCATTTCAATTTGACTTATATTTTTTACATTAATAAAATCTTCGTCAACCTTACATTTGCCTGACGAAAAGGCACTTAATATATGTTTTAAATATGCAATTCCGTGAGTGGTGTAATGAAATGTAATATAAATATTTTTCATTTTTTTTTGAAGACAAAAATACATTATTTGTATATTATCTGCGAAAATTATTTCAAAAATTGTGAAAATTTTTTCGTTTAATTTAATTTTTTAATTGGTTAACTATCTAATGAATTGTTTCTTGAATTTTTTGCTCAATATTTGTAAGTGAGGTTGTGAATAAAAATTTTTATATTAATGCACATTCTTAAAATTATTCATGGGTATCCACCTGAATATAATGCAGGATCTGAGGTTTATAGTAAATTAATAGTAAATCAATTATCAAAAACTAATAAAATAACAGTTTTTACGCGTGAGGAAAATGAGTATCAAGCTGATTTTAATTTTAGATATGATACTTTTGAAAACATTAATTTTGTTTACGTCAACATGCCTCGAGCAAAAGACGGTTATAATCATCAGCTTTTAAACCAAAATTTTGAGCATCTTTTAATGCAAATTAAGCCGGATATTGCACACATAGGACATTTAAATCATCTTTCTACTGGTATTATTGATGAATTGAATAAAGCAAAAATTCCAATTATTTTTACGCTACACGATTTTTGGTTAATGTGTCCGCGGGGACAGTTTTTGCAGCGTAATTTTGATGGCCAAAATATCTATCAACTTTGTGATTTTCAAGAAGATAGTAAATGTGCCTTAAATTGCTATAAAATGTACTTTTCTGATTCAGAAGGCCAAAAATACTACACAAATTGGGTGAAAAAGCGTATGCAAATAACTAAAAATATTATTGATAAAGTTGATTTGTTTATCGCTCCTTCAAAATATTTAATGAAAAGATTTATTTCGGATTTTAAAATGCCAAATCATAAAATAAT
>JAFGXO010000047.1 GCA_016936595.1 Bacteroidales bacterium
GTAATATGGCGAACGCCCAAAATGTTGACCTATTGTTTTTCCGTCAACGGTTACTATAGCTACTTTCATTTTTTGATTTATTTATTAATTAAAAATGCAAAGAAAAACAAATACTTTGAATTATTTAATAACATTTATCACTAAATTAATTGACTTTTTAATTAGTTGTTTTGTTACTATTTTTTTATTATTATCTTTTTTGTGTAAATATTATTAGATGTTTTTATTTGTAAAATGTAAATTCCATTGTTAAAACCTGATAAATCAACGTTTTCTGACGATGAAATTGAAGTTTTATTTAAAATTTGTTTGCCGTTAATATCAAAAATTTCTATTTTATAATTATCGGTATTTCCTAAAATATTGATGTTTATTTTTCCTGTTGATGGAATTGGACTTACGAATATTTTCTCTAAAAATTTATCAGTGTTGTTGCTGTAATCTATTGATATATCATCAATTGCAATTCCTCTTGTTGTGTTAACATTTGCTTGAAAGGCTATATCATATTCATCAGCTAAATTGGGTAAATTTACTGTAAATTCTGTCCATTCGTTTATCGGATAATCATAGGTTTCAATAAGTTGCCAATTTGTATTATTTATGTTTTTGTACCATAAAGTTAGGGTGTCTTCAATATTGAATACAGATGCGTTAAAAGCTGTAAAAGTGATTGAAGCATTATCTAAAACAGATAAGTTAAATGTAGGCAAAATAAGTTTTGTTACAGAGTTTTGAGTTGCTTCTTTTTTTATAAGGAAGAAATAATCGCCACTATTTGGGTAGTATGGAAAACCTGAATTATTTGTTGCTGCTACCCAAAGGGTGTTGTTTATTATGTTTTTTTGACTGAAACAAATAGGTATCTCTCCTTCGTCTTCGCAACCTGAAAACCATGGAAAGCTTTCTATTTTGGCACATAATGTTGCAGTTGTTTTTTCTGCACCGTATCCTATTCCGTTTTCGTTTATAGCGTATGCTCTGTAATAGTATTTTGTTCCGGCAGTTAAAGTATTTGTGAAAACAGAAAATTCACCTTCAATAACTAAAGGATCAGTATTTATTTGGATTACATCTGTTCCTCCAATTAAAGGGTTTGGAAGCGTGCTTATTAAAATTCCGCTTTCGGTAATTGTTGACCCGAAATTATTAGTAATATCTCCTCCAAAATCGGCTGAATTTATTGTAACATTTTGAGCGTCTAAAGTGTTTATAAACGGTGCATAATTGCCGGAAAGTTGAAGTGGGGTTTCCCATAATCCTCTGCCATAGGTCGAAGCTCTTAATCTGGAATTTTCGGGTGTTTCAACATCGTAATATATGTCCAGTTCACTTACTGTTACGTTTGGTAAATTTTGGCTAAATAACGTCCAATCGTTGTTGCCTTCTTTTATAAAAACACCAAAATCAGTTCCCACATATATTTGTTCAAACGTAGATTCTAATTTGTTTTGAATAACGCAGTTAACCGGAATTTGAGGCAATCCTGTTGAAATATTTGTCCAATTTTGGCCTCCATTTGTAGTTTTGTATATTCCATATTCGTTGTAGCCACTTAATGTAACCCACGCAGTATTAGGGTCGTTGTATTTTACTTCAATATAAGTAATATCTGCACTTGAAACGGGCAACCCATAATTAATGCTCTCCCAGTTTGTTCCGCCGTTTGTTGTTCTTGATATGCTTGAGCCGTTTGTAACATAAATATATTGGTTATCGGTTGGGCAAATTGCTATACGGTCAAGTTTTCCGCCAAAATTACCTATTGTTTCAAAAGTATTTCCCATGTTAGTGGATTTGTATAGACTTGAATAGCCAATGTAGATTGTGTTATGGTCAATTGGATCTATTACGATTGGTGTTACCCAGTTGCCTTCTCCGGGGTTAGGTAAATTTTCATATATTGCTGTTGAAGATGCCCATTTATTTGTTGTTCTATATATTTGACCGTAGTATAAACTTCCGTACTGAATATTTTCATCGTCGTAATCAATTTTACATAACATTCCGTCTCCTCCAATAACATCGCTCCAAGTATTATTGTCCTGTAATTTTGTTCCATTGTCTTGTAGTCCAACAATATTCATGCTTTCTACTGTTTGGGCTGTGCCTAATCCATAAATTTGACTAATTGTAATTCCATTTGTGAGGTGATTCCATGTTATTCCGTCTGAACTTGAATAAATTCCGCCGTCATTACATTCAAAAAATACGGATTCGTTATTTCTAAAAGCAAAATAATGTTTATCGGCATGAACCGCCGGAACGCCAAATCCGCCGTACCAGTGATTAGCTAATTCCCACGAAACGCCTCCATCTGTTGAACGCCAAGTGTTTACGCCTCCAACATATAGATTGTTTTCATCGGTTGGATCAACTGCTAAAGATAAATCGTACCAGCCCTGTCCGCCTGCGTCATAGCCATCTCCCCAACCCATTAAATTGTAGTCATCAAATACAAGGCTGAAATTTTCGCCATAATCTACTGATTTGTATATTGCTTTAAATCCGTTGTCGTTTGCTGCCGCTAAAATATATAAAACGGCAGGGTTGTTGTTTGTAACAGCAATTTCAGCTCTGGCGGAGGCTCCGGTGCTAAATTTTTGAGACCAATTAATACCTCCATCGGTTGTTTTGTATATGCTTCCTCCGCGTGTTGATGCATAAATTATATCGGTATTGTTGGGGCATAGTTCAATGTCAACAAATTCAAACGAAGTAGTTTTTATCCAAGTTTCTGCTGCGTCGTTGCTTATGTAAAATCCATCTGATGTTGCGGCAAAAATAATGTTGTCATCGTTAGGGTGAAGTAGCATTTTGTTTACTAATTCTGAATTTTGAGGTTCAAAAACTAAACCTGTTTGTTGCCATGTTGCTCCGGCATCTGTTGATTTTAAAATTCCAACACTCAAATTGTCGCGGGCATCGCGGTCGCCGGTTCCAATGTATATTGTTTGTGATATGTCAAAATCGCTTGGAATAATTATTGTGCTTATGCCTAAAACAGCGTTTGAATCAGTTAGAACTGACCATGAATTTCCGTTGTTGTAGGTTACCCATAATCCGCCGGCAGGAGCTCCAATCCAATAAATATCGGTATTGGTTGGGTGAAAAGCTACAGTGTTAATTCGTCCGATACCGGAGTAACCGCCTGTTGATGTGTTTGTTCCTAAACATGTCCAATCTCCTCCGTTTTTTGGATATTTTACATTTTTTGAAATATATTCTTTGTATGATAAATAAGCATTAGTTGAAGGAAATTTTCCGGTTTTTTTATCTATTCTATATTGCCAAAAATATTCCCAACGTTTAAATTGTTTCCAACCGTAAGCTTTTTGTTTATCTCCATTTTGGTCTAAATACCAGCCGTTATCAATTTGATAATCAGACCAATATTCATTGAACGCATTTTGATAATCATAAAAAGTAAGGTCTTGATTTGATTTGTTTTGAGGTAGTAGTTTTATCCATGGTTGAGAAAAACTTGCACTAAATAATAATAAAAATAAAATAGTGAAAAAGAATGATTTTTTCATGTTTTGAAGTTTTGAAAGTGTATCTATATGAACGTTTTTTTTTAATAAGTTGCAAATTTTTTGTTGTAGTTTTAAATGTTATCTTATTTTTACAAATAATTAAAAAGCTTTTACTTTGAATTTATATTTCGGTGTTGAAAAATACTTTGTAATAGTGCATTTCTTTTTCCTCGTCGTACCCTTTTTCGATAAATTTTTCGGTTGATTCGGGATTGTTAAAATCTAATTTTATTTGAATATTTGTATCTAATTGAATGAAATTTTTAAATTTACGTTTTTGTTTTTTATATACTGTTTCGGATCTTTCAAAATTGTTAGAAAACTCAAAATTATTAGCTTCTTCGTATTGTTTTTTAAATTCATTAAATGAATTTTTTGTTTCTTCGCTTCCAAATAGTGTGTCAGTAAAGTCTTCTGTATCAATTACTTCATTTTTTTCAAAATATTTTACTGTTTCGTTTAAAAAATCAACCTGTCCTTTTTTTCCAACATTTTCAGCAACTACTTCAGATGCAAAAGTTTTACATAAATCTAAATATGTTTGAGTACTAAAATTGTCGTCGTGTATTAAATCAATGTTTAAAAAATTGCTTTTCCAGTATTCGGTATCATACCTATTATTATCAACCGAAAAAACACGGTATCCGTCTTCGTGTTCGGTATTGATAATAATGCAGCCTTTGTCGAGTTTTTTTATGCTTATTCCGGCTTCTTTATCTACTGAAATTTTGTTGCTTTCTTCTTTTAATTTTATAAAAGCATCTTTACTTTCGGATTTAAAAATTCCCAGAGCTTTAACGTAATCGTTTTGATAAGTTAAATCCGAAAACAAACAAATAAATAGTTCTCCTGATTTAATATGTGGGTGATTTGATTGTTCAAATAAATGGTTTAAAATATTTACACTGTTTATTAAAAAACTTCCTGAATCGGCGAATATACCTGATGAAACGCCACTTATTGCATTGTATTTAAGTTCAATATCGTGAACAAAATGATAGGTTTCGGTGAGATTTAAAAACGATTTTCCGAAATATTTAAGCAATAATTTTTTTAAATCATCATAAACGTATGTTAGTTCAGTTGAAACAACATTGCTTTCTTCGCGGTGTTTGTTGCCTACCTTATGAACAATCATTTGTTCTATTTGGGCATCAGTAAAATCAATCATTTATTTTGTTTTTCTTTTGATTTGCAAAAATATTTATCTTTGTAAGATGAAAAAAATTATTATTTCCTTAGTTTTTATTGTGATTTTCGGCTTAAGTTTTTCGCAAAATTATTCTTTTAATTCAAGTTTTGATATTTTGAGTAAAAATCATTTTAAATTTAGTAAGAATTTGTGGTTGCTTGATACAGTTTTGGGGTTTTCGGGTTTGGGAACTTCCGATTGGGATTATGACCAACTCGAAGTTGTTTCGTCTCGAAACGATAAGGGTTTACCTTTAGTGCTCGAGTTGTCTGAAAAAATTGTTGGCACAGCTTTATGGGTTAACGTTTATTACGGTGTTTATTCTTATTTTGATAACGATACTGTTGATCAGTATAATGTTAAGGAATGGAACACTCAAACAAATAACTGGAATAATGATGTTTCTTATTTTTTGCAGAAACAACCAGACGGCAATGTATTAATTGAATTTTTAAGATATTGGGATAATGAATATCAATATTTTTATCAGGGAAATAAAGAAATTTTTAGTTATGATAACAATGGAGTATTAACAAGTAAAGAAGATCAAGATTGGGACGGAAGCAATTGGACGCAATACTTAAATACTATATTTTTTTATGATGAAAATGGAAACGATACGCTTGAACTTCAGCAAATGTTTTTGGGCGGTTCGCAATGGAGAGATAATTGGAAAATTGCTCGTACTTACGATGATCAAAACATGTTAATTCAGGAATTTGAAACCGGCTACGACAGCTATTATGACGAATGGTATTTGCATTCTAAAACTATTTTTTCATATTATCCAAGCGGAAAACTTCTACAACAATTTATTCAAAGATACGATGAAAATAATCAGGAATGGTACGATTTTTCGAGATCTGATTATTATTATAATGATGACGATTTAGTTTGGTATATCGAAGAGTATGATCTTGAAGATTTATCTTATTCGCTTAAATATGAATATACTTATAATAATAATTTAGATGAAACTTCTTTCTTTTTATATTCTTATAACAATAAATCGTGGACGCTTTTTTATAAAGTTTTTGATGAATATGATGCTAATTTTAATCAAATATCATATTATTCTCAAATGCTTGATGGTAGCTGGCAAAATTTTTTAAAGGAAGAATATTTATGGAATTATTATCAAACTAATATTCAAAATGCTTTAAATGAAGAAATTAGTGTTTATCCAAATCCTGTTGAAACTTTGTTAAATATAGATGTTGAAAACTTAATTAGCGTTCAAATTTTCAACTCTTTGGGGCAAAAAGTTGTTACATCAACAAGTAATGTTATTGATGTTTCAAATTTTGCCAAAGGTAATTATATTGTGATTATTAACTCACAAGAAAGAAAATATTATAAAAAGGTAGTAAAAAAATAGGTTTATTTAAAAAAATACTTTTAAAAGTTAGTACATTAAATAGCTTTTTGTGTTGTTTTTCCAACCGGCTTGATATTCGTAATCAACGATAAAAATTTTTAAATCGGCTTGGTATTCATAATCAACAAAAAAAACTGATTTGTCGGCTTGGTATTCGTAATCAACCATGTACCATAAACCAGCATCGTCGGCTTGATATTCGTAATCAACTATGTAAACGCATAAATCGGCTTGGTATTCGTAATCAACAATATAAACTGTTATGTCGGCTTGGTATTCGTAGTCGGTTGAAAAAATACTTTGAGCAGATGTAGTTCCAAAAATGAATATTATTCCAATAACAAAAAAGATTTTTTTCATGTTTTTATGTTTAGAAAATTTTATTTATAAAAATACAAAAAATAAACGAATAAAAGGTGTTATTCGTCAAAAATATTAGGAAAGTTTGGGTTTTCAGTTTGTTTGGGTTGTTCTGTTTCGGGGAAAATTGTGGGATAGTCTTTGTCAAATTGTTGTAAAATATAAGTAAAAAGAGCCTGCCTAACCAGATTTGATGTGTTTTTTACTTTGTATTTTGTTATAAATTTTTGTAAAACCTTATACTCTTTATCGTTTAGATTTATCGTCAACTTGTTTTTTCGTACTAATTTTTCTTTCTTCTTCTTACTCATAATAAAAATAGCTTATACAAATTTTTGAATTATTGGCGACAGATGTTGTGCAAGGGTATTAAATATTTTTTCGGTTGGTTGAGGAAGTTCAATAAAACTGGCAAACTCAATAATACCAATTGTTTTTTCGTTGTAAATAATTGGCATAAATGCTAAAAAATTAGGAGTTCCTTCGCCTAAACCGGAAACAACATTTACGTAGTCATCGGGAACATTATCTATTAGCAGAAATTTTTTGTTTTTTGCAACTTGTCCGTTTATTCCTTCTCCAATAGCAAAGTCTTTTGCTTGTTCTGTTGAATAAAATGCGTATGTATTTGCAGTGTTAAAAACTTGTTTTTGTTCATTCCACAAATAAAAAACACCTTGAACTAAATGAAATGTTTTAGCCAATTTGTTTAAAATTAGTTCTGTAAATTTTTCTTTATCTTCAATTACCGGCAAATCTTTAATGAATGAATCAGCAATTTTTTCGGCTTTGTCTTTAGTTTTTTTCTCTATTAATTCTTTATCGGCTTTTTCTTTATCAAAATTTTTGTAAATTATTTTAACTTCTTCTTTGGGTCTGTTTTTGTCGGCAGTTGAAACAAATTTTAGCAGTAAAAAAGTTGCTACAATAGCAAAAAATACGTAAGCTATTCCACTAAAAATTTGCATGTTTTGGGGTAAACTAAAGAGGTTTAAAACCAAGCTTAGTTCTACTAAAGAAAAAACAAGAAAAACAATAAAAACTATATTTGAATTTCGTTTAATCATATCTCAAATGAAGTTTAGTTACAAAATTAATAATTTCTTCGGCCGAAAGAATTTTATCAACATCAATAATATCAAGTGCCGCTTGTGGCATAGTTTGAATTTGAGCTTCGTTAGGGTCTTGAACTACAGTAATACCTCCGTTTGTTGATATATCTTTTAGTCCTAACGAGCCGTCTTTGTTTGCTCCTGATAAAAGCACGCCAACAACTTTATTGGTGTACGAAAAAGCGAGTGAAGAAAATGTAATGTCGATAGCGGGTCTTGAGTGATTTATGGTTTCTTCTGTTGATAGCGAAAAAGTATTATCGAATTGAATATACATGTGATAATTTGCCGGAGCAAGGTAAACTTTGCCAGCTTCTATTGGGTCTTTATCAGCCGGTTCAATAAGTTTTAGTTTTGATTTTATAGATAGAGCTTCAATAAACCCACTTCTGACGTTTTTTAGTCGATGTAAAACTAAAAAAACAGGGTAAGGGTAGTTTTTTGGAAGTTCTTCCAATAATTTTAGCACAGTTTGAAAACTACCTGCCGATCCGCCTATTACAACATACTTGTTTGCCATTAATTAGCACTTGTTTGTGTTATTTTTTTTTAAAATAAATATTTAGTTCTTTATCGGCTGTTGTTAATTTGTCAATATTTTGCCAATTTCTTAATGATTCTTTAACTCCTATTGCGTATAATCCTTTTATTTTAAGAGAATTATATAATTTGTTTAAAACAAAGTCTTGTGCTTTTGAGCTGTAGTAAAGTAGTCTGTTTCTGAATAAAATAAAGTCAAAAACACCTATCATATCTTGTTCAGAAATGAGAGAAAATTTTTTAAATCTAACGTTTTTAAAGTATTCCGGTTTAAAAGAATGATTTAATTTTCCCATCAAAAAGAATTTTTCTAAATCACCTTCGGGGTTAAAATTTTTATAGTTTTGTTTTGAAATGTCAAATTTTTTAGTCGAAATTTTGTAATTTTCTATTTTTTCAATTACAAAATTAAAAGGTGATGTTGCAATTATTTTATAATCTGTAATTTGAAGTTCGTATAACAAAATTATTAGGGTAACTAATTCTTCGTCAGATGTGATGTCGGGCACCCAAATGTTTAATGTTGTTCCTTTGTCTAATTTGGAAATGTATTTGTTGTGTAATTTTTGCCAAAATTCAACATCTCTAAATAGCTCTGTTGTTTTTACAATGAATTGTTCTAAAAAAGAAACCCAAAATTTTTCTTTTGACAAAAAGCTCAAAATCATTTGTAGATTGTCAACATTATATTGCGAAAAGAAAAGTTCAATTCTTCTTTTTGATATGCAGAACGAATACACCGAAAAGTCATAATTGTAAGTTTTTTTAATAAAATCTACAATTACATGGTAATCGGAAAAATTTAATTTATATTTTATTTCGTTTTGCATTAAATAAGTTTCTTAGTATAATAGTAATGTTTTTTATGAAATTTTATTGCTTCGTTTCCTAAAATACTTTCGTGGTATCCTAAAACTAAATATCCGGGGAATTTTAAATTGTCATAAAAAAAATTAAGAACTTTTGATTGTAGTGATAAATTAAAATAAATTAGCACATTACGACACATTATGAGGTCAAATTTTTTGTGAAAAATATTTTCTCTTTTAACAATATCGTGTTTTTTAAATATTGCTTTATTTCTTAAAAAATCTTTTATTAAAATTTTATCTTTTACTTGGTCAATATCAAAATATTTTGAATAAGGAACATCGTTGTATTCTTCAAAATTGTACGGGTTTTTTCTTATCACTTCGTCAAAATTTTGAAGATATTCGATATTAAATCTGTAAATATATTTTCCTTTTTCGGCTTGAGCTAATGCGGTTGTATTTAAGTCGCTAGCGTATATGTTTACTCTGTCAAGCATTCCTAATTCGTTAAGCAATATTATCATCGAGTAAACTTCTTGCCCGGTTGAACAACCGGCATGCCAAATATCAACTTTTTCGTTTTCCATAAGTTTTGGCAAAATTCTGTATTTAACAGAGTGCCAAACAGGAGGATTTCTGAACAATTCGGTAGTGTTAACAGTAATATCTGCAACAAGTTTTTCGTAAAATTCGGGTTCTTTTTTTTCAATTTTTTTTAACAAACTTTTATAATCAAATCTATAATCTTCAATTATTTTATCAATTCGTCGTTGAAATGAACGCGGAGAGTATTCAGAAAAATCGTATCCTGAAACATCTTTAATTGCTTTTATTATTTCGTTTATTTGATCTTCGCTTAACAAGTACCTTAATTTAAGTAGCCATTTAAACGGCAAAGTTAAAAAATTAAATCTAATTTATTACAATTTTTGCCGAAAAAACAAAATTTCTTCCGGGGGCTGCTATTGCAGATTTGTAATGTCTGTAAAATTTGTCGAAAATATTGTCGATACTGCAACTTAGTTCAAATTTGTTTTCTTTTTTGTATGTTATTTTTGTGTTGTAAATTTGCCATGCCAAAAAGCCTGTTGATGCTGCTTTTTCTATATAATCTTCGCCAACCGGAGATAATTCGTCGAGGGATTTTGCTCCATTGAAAATTGTTGTTAAATTTAATTCAAGGTTATGTATTTTTAGTGCAATATTTGCGTTTCCAAAGTATGGATATATATTTGGTAATGGTAAATTGTTTGATAAATTTATTCCTTCAACATAATTAACAGATGAATTAATTTTAATCAATATATCTTCGGCTTCTCTAAAGTAGTGTGTGTAGTTAAAACCTAAAGACCCCCCATAAATATATGCAAGTTTTATGTTCGTTTTAGTTGCAATTTTGTATTTGTCTGTTCCAAAAAATAAACTGTCGTTACCGTTTAATGTTGTTGCTGTTGATATTATTGCGTTGTTTGCGAGCGTAAATAATGCACTTCCGTATATTTTAAGTTCTTCTGATGCAAAAATAGTTGTTCCAAATTTTGCCGAGTAGTCTTTTTCTGATTTGAGGTTGTTTGTGGGAATATTAACGATATAATCTTTTACCATTATTCTGCCAAAATCTGCAATTATTGGAAGTTGTTTTGAGGCAGAAATTACAAAATTCATGTACAGCCACGTAAAAGGTGTTGTTTCAATGTTTGCACTTGCAACCGGTGCAAATTCTGTTCTGTTTATTTCGGTAAAAGGTAGTGGTAATTGTGGACTAATATTGTTAAAATCTGAATGTGTGTATCTTAAATCTGTTCTAATGCCCAAATTATAAAAAAAGTTTGGTTTATTCATTGATTTGAAGTTGAAATATAAAGCTCCGTTTTGCGAAAAACTTCCGTCTGTAGGATAGCGTGTCATACCTTGCCACACAGAATCGGTATTTATATCATTAAAATATGCGGTTGAATTAAGTTGATTGTAATCAAAAGATATTCCGTAAGCTATTCTTGAGGTGTTTTTAATTTTTACAAAATCAGATGTAATTTTTACAACCGAAAGATCTTCTATTTGATGTAGAGCAACCGGATTTTTATATTTGCGTGTTAATCGATATTCATTGTACCTTATGTAAGTGGTATTGATTGAAAATAAGTCGAATAATTTTGTTTTTCGATCATAAATAAAATTGATATTTCCTATTAATTTGTCCTGAGGTCCAAATTGGCATTCTGCAAATCGTAAATGGTCGATGTTTATTTCGGTTAAACCACTGTATATTCCAACTTCAGAGGTGTTTATGTAGTGAAAGTTAAATAAAACATTTGCAAAATCGTCTAATCGATATCTAAATTTCTGCAAAAAATAAATTTGTTCATATTTTGTTCCGAGTTGTTTATATGGGTTTGTGTTTTTTTTTATTGTGTCGCCAAGGGTTGTATGTTCAATGTAATAATTATTTAGTCCATATACGGAATCTGATGTGCTTAAATAGTCTCTGTTTTTACCCATTGTAATATCTCCAAATTTTCCGTAGCTAAAACTTGTGAAAGATGTAAAATTTCGGGTGATAAAATTAACGTTTACATTGTTTAAAAAAGAATTTGAAACAGATTGATATTTGGAATTAAGTTCAATTTTTGCATGAACAGAATAATCTGATGAAACAGCCGGATATTTTGTGAAGTAGTTAATTATTCCGCCAATTGCATGAGGGGAGTATATTGTGAAGCCTGTGCCGTAAATTTTTCTAACTGATTGTGTCATTGTATTATTAAAGTTTAACAACCCTTCAACTTTCCCATTTTTATGAATTTCATCATTAAGTCTAATGCCATCGATAGAAAGTAAAACATTATTCACTTCAAGCCCTTGTAATATTGAAAATCCGCCTTCGTCAATGCGCATACTTAAGTTATCGTCTGCTGAATTTGTTCCTGCATCAAAAATTGAGGCATCGTCTAAGTTAACAATATCGGTAAAAAATGGTAAGTCGCCGGAGTACTCTTTTACAGCAAGGTTTGAGGTGTTTTGTTGCATTAAACTTTGCGAACGGTCTAAGTAAATTATGTTGTGAAGTTTTGCTAACTCTGATTTTGTGTACCCTGATTTTTTAAACATTGGGTACGAAAAAATAATTGTTTCATCGTTGGACAAAATGTCGATGTTAACAATTCCACTTGAGTTTGATTGAAGTGTGTCGGGCGAATTTGAGCAATAAACTCTTACTCCGGGCATTGCAAATTTTGAGTAATTGTCAATAATTGTTACATTCTGAGAATTTGCAAGCAGCGGAATAAAAATAAATATGATTAGTTTTATCAATTTTTTCACACTCAAAAACTTCTGTTTTAAAGTTTTTTAACATTGCAAAATTTAAACCAAAAAATGTGTTTAGGTTTAGTAACTGTATAGAAATATGTTTTGAGGTGAGATAGTTATGTTGTGTGTATTGTTTATATTTTTCTTTTGTATGTGAAAATACTTTTTTTGTGTTGTTTTTTTTGCAATTGTTTTGTATGAACTTAAATAAGAATTTTCATTTTTTGAGCTGAAATACTAATTTCGAGCGGACTGTAGCCCAAAAATTCTCCGTCGGCTTCTATCGGCGATTTTTGAAGGGTTAAATTTTCAATTTTTAAATTTTTTGTTTGATAATAGAATACTTGGGGGTGTTTTAATTCTTGTTCTTTTCTTAATTTTAGTGAATATCTTAAAAAAGTAAATGTTTTAATGTTTCCCACAAGAGTAACATCAAAAACTCCATCATTTAAAATTGCATTAGGAGCAATGCACATTCCTCCGCCAAAATATTTTCCATTTGCAAAAACAACAGTTGTAATTTTCCCTTCGTATTTAAAATTATCACCTGTAACTCTTATCGTATTGTGTTTGTATGTGATAAATGCTTTTAAAGCTCCAACAAAAAATGTTAATGCACTTCCTAAACGCTTTTTGCTGCCGTTTACAATTTTTACAGTTAATGCACTTACTCCAATATCTCCAATGTTCAAGGAGTAACGTGTGTTTTTTTGTCCATTTTTGTTTGTAAAATCAATTTTTAAAACGTCAATTTCTTCCGATTTTAAATTTTGGAAACTTTCAATTAATGGTTTTACTTGATGGCTTTTAATAAAATCATCACCAGTTCCGCAAGGAAGAATACCAAGTATTGGTTTTTTTTCAACTTTTGAAGTTAAAATTCCGTTTGTTACTTCATTAATAGTTCCATCGCCTCCAATTGCTATAACATAGTTTGCTCCGTTTTCGCTTGCAAATTTCGATTTGTTAATACCGTCGCCTATACTTTCGGTATAAAGAAATTCAAGTTCAAAATTTTTGTGCAGTTCTTTTTTTATTTCTTCAAGGGTTTTGCATTTTCGTATGTTTTTTTTATTTACTATGAAGCTTATTTTTTCGGTCATGTTTTTTTTATTTTAAGTCCCTATTGATAAGTTTTTTAAAGTGCTTAAAGTTGTATATCGAAAATATTTAATTAAACATTTATTGTTAAATTTATAATATTATTAATTGTTTTAATTTGCTTTATTATAATTTATTTTTAGTAGCATTGCCGGTTCGTTATTGTTGGTTCCTTCTTGCCAAATTAAATTAAAAATTCCCGGATATTTTAATTCAATAAAAAAAATATAACGATGTATAGTTGTTATAATTTCGCCGGTTTTTGCCGTGGGATTTTTGCGTAATGAGGCCGCAATTAAATAATCAATTTGTTTTTGACTTAAAAAATTGAGTAAACTGTCGGGGTAAACTCCATAATCTGATTGCAGGTCGCTTGTTAATACTTGTTTTAAATTTTTTAAAGGTATCGGGTTTGTTTGCGAATTTTGTAGAATTGGAATAAATTCGGTGTTTACGCTATCGTTAACGCTTATGATAATGTATTGCACGCCGTTTGTTTGATTTATTATTGCCGAAATATATTTGTAAAAAGGATAAAGAGTGTAAAATTTTTGTCCCTCGGCATAAAAATCAAATGCATAGTGTTGTTTTGAAGAGTCTGATTCAAGGTTTGCAATTGTTTGATCAATAGTTTTTGATTTAAAGTTGTAAATTCCTTCAAATTTTCTGCCTTCGCCGTAAATAAAAGCCATGCCGGGTACTCTGCACCCAATTACATTATCCATTGGTATATTTTGAGATGTCCATTGAACTAATTTTAAATAATTTTGCCAATCATCTGAATATCCAAATAGTTCGTCGCCCTCTATATTAGCTTTTAATATTGGGAAATGTTTTTTTGAAATATCTATTGTTTTTGTTGTTGATGGAATTATTATTAAAAGCCAAATTAAGGGTAAAATGATTATCAGGTTTTGTTTTTTCTTTGCTTTTAAAAAATCCCAAATTGATGATGTGATAATTATAACAAGAAGCGGCACATAAATAGAAATTAACCTTATTTGATCCCACATCACTTGTTGTGTAATAAAAGTTATTGATAATGAAATATAAACATACAATGTTATAAAAAAAAGACTTTTTCGGTATTTATAGGTGATGAAAAATGCAAAAATTAGGAGTAGAATTATTAAAATTGTAATAATAGGACTAATAGAAGTTGTTTGTTTCCAGCTAATTACCATCAAAAAATGTTTTGAAAGGTATAAATTTGCGTTTTCCCAAATTCTGATAAATAAATCTGTAAATTTTACTGTTCCATCGTTAATATCGTAGGGATTAACATATAAAATTTTATCAAATTGATTTTCAAACCCTGTTCCCGACACATTCCAAAATGTTTTTTTGTATAAGTTAAACGGAATATAAAAAATAAGAAATGATGCTACTGAAAAGATAATTTGGAATAATTTTTTTTCAATTAAAAAGTATATAATAACAGCAGCAAGCATACTCCAGCCAACATTACGGGTTTGTGTTAAAAGAAAAATTAAAAAGCCTAAAACTAACCACTCTTTCCAGTGTTTAGATAAATTTGCTTTTGGTTTTTCGTTTATAGATTCTAATAATTTAAAAAATGCAGCAATTGTGCTTATTTGTATTACTAAATAAAGGGCTTCGCTGAATGTTTGTCCGCCAAAATAAAGTAATTCTAAACAAACTGCCGAAAATAAAAGAGTAAATATTAGTAAAGTCCACTGAACTTTATCGCGTAAAGCAAAGTATATAAGCACAAAATGTGTTATTATCATCAAAAAAGACAAAAACTTAAGAATAAAAATGTTTAATCCGAATATTCTGATGAAAAAACTGAGGAAAATTGGGTAAAATGAACCATGCCAATCAGGGAAGGCATCGCCGTCGATAAATTTTTGTGCAGATAAAATATAATTTGAGTCGTCTGCACTTGTGCTTAAACGCAAATCAAAAAGTAATGCTCCAAAAACAGCTGTTAAAATTATTCCTATTGCAAAAAAAATCCATCGGTATTTTGTGAAAAACTTTTCAATTTTATCTATTAGCTTTTCTTGTAGCATATTATAATTTGTTGTATTGGTTTACCTGATTTTATTTTTTTTATATGCTTAAAAACTGAAAAATTGAAAAAATTAAATTCCTGTGTAGTTTTGAGGTGTTATTTTGTGTAATTCTGTTTTTAATTCGCTGCTAACATCAAGATTATCAATAAATTCACTTATGGTTTTTTCTGTTATTTTTTCGTTTTTGCGTGTTAATTCTTTAAGTTTTTCGTAAGGATTAGGATATGCTTGGCGACGTAGAATAGTTTGAATTGCCTCGGCAATTACTGCCCAGTTATTGTCTAAATCGGAGTAAATTTTACTCTTGTTTACCTCTAATTTTTTTAAACCTTTTAGCAGTGATTTGAATGCAATAAAAGTATGTGCGAATGGTACTCCGATGTTGCGAAGCACGGTAGAATCTGTTAAGTCTCTCTGCAAACGTGATATGGGAAGTTTTGCTGAAAGATGCTCAAACACTGCATTTGCTATACCTAAATTTCCTTCGGCATTTTCAAAATCAATGGGGTTTACTTTATGTGGCATTGCTGATGACCCAACTTCGTTTTCTGATATTTTTAGCTTAAAATAGTCCATTGAAATATAAGCCCAAATATCTTTTGAAAGGTCTAAAAGTATTGTATTTATTCGTTTTAAATTGTCGAATAAAGCAGCAATATTGTCGTAATGTTCAATTTGAGTTGTAATTTGTGATCTGTCTAAGTTAAGTACATGATTTACAAAAGAATTTGCAAATTCTTCCCAATTAATATTTGGATAAGCAACATTATGTGCATTAAAATTTCCGGTAGCTCCACCAAATTTTGCCGAATAAGGAATTAAACGTAGTAATCCGCTTTGTTTTTTTAATCGTTCAATAAAAACTTCTATTTCTTTGCCCAAGCGGGTAGGGGAAGCCGGCTGACCGTGAGTTCGTGCGAGCATTGGTATTTCCGACCATTCTGCTGCAAGGTAGTGTATTTGTTGCAATAATTCGTCAAACAGCGGATAAAAAGCTTCGTCCATTGCTAATTGCAAAATGTATGGTGTTGCCGTGTTGTTAATATCTTGTGATGTTAGTCCAAAATGGATAAATTCTTTGTGTTTTGAAAGATTAATTGCATCAAATTTTTCTTTTAAAAAATATTCAACGGCTTTTACATCGTGATTTGTGGTTTTTTCAATTTCTTTAATTTTTGAAGCATCTGAGATTGAAAAATTTCTATAAATACTGCGTAATTCTTTGTATGTTTTTCTGTCAAATCCTGTAAGTTGAGGTAGAGGCAATTCTGCTAATGCGATAAAATATTCAATTTCAACAAAAACTCTGTATTTTATTAAAGCAAATTCCGAAAAATATTGGGATAAATTTTCTGTTTTTGCCCGATAGCGTCCATCAACGGGCGATATTGCTGTTAACTGTGTAAAATCCATTTGGTTATTATTTGATGCAAATTTAATTTTTTTTTATTTTTTGTAAAATTAGATTTTTTATTAGAATGATTTATGCCAAATTTTTTTTTTCTTTAAATTGTTTAATTTTGAGTGTATTATGCGTTCGTAATTATTTAAGTAAATTTTTAAACCAAATTCCTGAATCTTTTATATGTCTGTTCAGATTGTTTTTATAATCAACATAAACAAGGCCAAATCGAGGTCTAAATCCTTTATCCCATTCAAAATTATCAGTTAACGACCACACAAAATAACCATCTACTTTCATGCCTTCATTCTTTGCCCTAATAACTTGGTTTAAGTGCGATTTAAAATATTCAATTCGTTCATTATCAGTTACTTTGCCGTCTTTTAAAATATCAGTAAAACATGAGCCGTTTTCTGTAATAATTACTTTTTTTATGCTGGGGTAATCTGAAAATCTTTTCATTAATTGATAAAAACCTTCGGGATATACTTCTCCATTCATTTGGTTTGCAATTGCTCCTCTTTTTATTGGCGGAACTTCTTTTGCCCAAACATAAGGCATAAATGCTGATTTTTTTATTACTGTTCTAAAATAATATTGTAATCCTATAAAATCAAAGTCAAATTTCATTTTTTCAATATCTCCGGGCAGCATAACTTTTTTCATTGATTTTAAAAAAAATAATTTGCTTTCGGGGTATCCCATTCCGAGCGATGGTTCAATAAATAGGCGGTTTATTAAAGCGTCCATTCGTTCGGCTGCTTTTGTGTCTTTTGTTGTGTGTGCTTCAATGTAAGAAGTAAATTGTGTTGTTCCAATATTTGCGTTTGTTACGTTTTTGCGAACAATTCGTCCTCCTTTGGCTTGACATAAATTGGCATGATGAACGGCTTTTCTGAAATTGTTAATGCCTTTTTTGCCGGGAGCCATTTCTCCAAGCATATAACCCATAATTGTAAAGGTTAAAGGCTCATTTAAAATCATCCAGTTTTTAACTTTTGAGCCGTATTCTTTGCTAACAAATTCGGTGTATTCCGAAAACCAGTCAACCATTTTTCTGTTTGTCCAACCTCCCTTATTTTCAAGTGTTTGTGGGTGATCCCAGTGATAAATTGTAACCCAAGGTGTTAACCCTAATTCTAAGCATTTATCAATTACTTTATGGTAAAATTGTACGCCTTTGGGGTTGATTTCTCCTGTTCCATTGGGTAAAATTCTTGGCCATGATAATGAAAATCTAAAATGTTTAAAATTCATTGATTTTAAAAAGTTCAGGTCTTCTTCGTATCTGTGATAAAAATCGGTTGCTGTGTTTCCGTTTTCGTTTCGTTCTATTTTTCCTTTTTTTTGTGAAAAAGTATCCCAAGAAGAAGGACTTTTACCGTCAATATTCCATGCTCCTTCGGTTTGATATGATGCTTGTGCTGTTCCCCAAATAAAATTTTGGCCAAAATCTGTTTTATTGATAGTCATAGTTTTTTATTAAATTGGTTGTAAATTTATGAAATTCATTTTTTGAATGTTCATCTTTTTTAAATACTGCTGCATCTTCTAAAACTTGTTTAAATTTTATGCCAACTTCGTATTTTAACAAGTCTTTAGTTTTGTGTAATTCAATGTTAGAATATTTTTGTCTTAAAAAAGAAATCCATTTTGCATGTTTTTCTATTTCAGGATTTTTTGAACAAATTTCTTGTATAGTATTTTTTGATTGAATATTTTCTTCAATAATTTTTAATTCGGTTAGTAAACGTCCCGGTAAAATGGCGAGTCCCATAACTTCAATTAAACCAATATTTTCTTTTTTTATATGATGAAGATTTTGGTGCGGGTGAAAAATTCCATCGGGATATTGTTTTGTGGTTTTGTTATTTCTGAGCACTAAATCGAGTTCAAATTTGTTGTTTCTGAAACGGGCTATTGGAGTGATTGTATTGTGTTGAATATCATAAGTATAAGCTTGAATATTTAATTCTTTGTTTGAATAATTTTTCCACTCCGAAAAAACAAAATTTGAAAAATTAATGAGTTTGTTTTTATCCGCTGATTTTATTCTGAGTACCGACATGTGCCAGTTAACAATTTCTATTTCAATATCTTGTATGAAAAAATTGCATATAGATTTAGCTCCAGCCATTGGAAAATTGTGCTTTCCGCCTTGAAAATGATCGTGTGATAAAATTGAGCCTCCTACAATTGGCAAATCGGCATTTGAACCGATAAAATAATGGGGGAATTGTTCAACAAACTCTAAAAGCCGTTCAAAAGTTTGTTTTTCAATTTTCATTGGTCTGTGTTCAGCCGACAAAACAATGCAATGTTCGTTAAAATAAACGTAAGGCGAATATTGTAAATACCATTTTTCATTGCTTAAAAAAAGAGGTATTATCCGATGATTTTGGCGAGCCGGAAGTTGTGCATCTCCCTGATAACCTTCATTTTCGGCACATAAAATACATTTTGGATAACCAGTGGATTTAAAGTTTTTTGCTGCTGCAATTTCTTGTGGGCTTTTTTCGGGCTTTGATAAATTTATAGTTATTTCTAAATTACCGATATTGGTTAAAGTATTCCATGAAATATTTTTGCTAATTCGTTCATTTTTAATGTAATGTGAGTTAATTGAAAATTTGTAATACCAGTCTGTTGCAGCTAAAATATTGATTGTTTTTGTTAGATAATTAAATTTATTTATTACCTCGTTGGGGCGACTGATAATTCCTCCCATAATTTTTGCATCAAATTCATCAATATTATTTATTGAAGCATCTTTAATTATTTTATTTTCTAAAGCATAGTCTATAATTGGAGTGAGTATTTCTTGTATTGTTTCAGAATCAGTAATTTCTATTTTTTTATCGTAAATTGTTTCAGTTTTTAATAATGACATCAAAAAATTTCTTGCAAAGAAATAGTCATTTTGATCAAGGAGTTCTTTTTTTATTGCAAATAGTAAAAGTTTTTCTAAATAATAATTTATTCCCATTTCCCTGCTCCGTTACTTGAGTTAACAAAATAAAATTTCGGTTTTAAGTTTGTTGCATCAAAATATTTAGTTTCAACTTTAGTTTTAAAATTTTGAGCAAAATTTTTGTCAACTAAAGAAATAGTACAGCCTCCAAAACCTGCACCGGTCATTCGCGAGCCAATAACACCTTTTTGTTTTAGTGAAATTTCTTGAAGTATATCCAATTCAGATCCGGTAACTTCGTAATTGTTTTTTAGAGAATTGTGAGATAAATTCATTAATTCGCCAACTTGTTGTAAGTTGCTGTTTTTTAATTCATTAGATAGATTTATTGTGCGTTCATTTTCTGAAATAACATGAGTTGCTCTTTTAAGAAGTGTATCATTTTTTATCAAATTTTTATTCGAATGAAGTGAAGCTGAATTTAGTTCGCATAAATTGTTAATAATTAATTCCTTTTTTAATTGTTTTAGTGCAATTTTACATTCATTTTGACGAGTGTTAAATTTAGAGTTTAAAAGTTCTCGTTTTTTCATCGAGTTAACAATAATAAACTGGTAATTATAAGTGTTAAGAGGGATATGTTCGTATTGTAAATTTTGAGTATTTAGTAAAACGGCGTTATCTTTTTTGCACATTCCTATTGCAAATTGATCCATTATTCCGCAATTTAAGCCCATGTATTCATTTTCTGCCTGTAAAGAATATTTTACTAAATCAATTTGTGAGATGTTGAAGTTGAATAGTTCGTTCAGCATAACTGCCGTTGCAAGTTCAATAGATGCCGACGAAGACAATCCGGCTCCAGTTGGTAAATCGCCATAAAAAAGCACATCAAAACCGGTAGTTATTTTATAACCTGCCTCCGAAATGATTTTTGCTACAGCCTTTGGATAATTAGCCCACTGATGATTTTTGTTGTAGTTTAATTCATTTGTTGTAATAGAAATTGATTTGCTAAAATTAGCTGAAATAAAATTAATATTATTGTCGTTTCGGAGCATCGCAATTGCGTAGGTGCCTAAATTAATGGCAAAAGGCATAACGTATCCTCCGTTATAGTCGGTGTGTTCGCCAATAATATTTACTCTTCCGGGAGCAAAAAATATTTTTGGGACATTATTTGTATTAAAAGTATTTTGAAATTTATTTATAAAAAAATCTTTCATCTGTTTGAAGTTTTTTTAACAATTTCTTTGCCTGAATTGTTTGAAAAAAAAAACGGCAAATTTTAATAATATCATATTTGTTAAAGTTTTATTATTCTTTGATTTCTGTTATTTCATCAGTTTCTTTTTGTTTATTTTTCATAGAATTAAGAATAAATTTTTCGCGATATAAAGCAAAAAAAGCAAGTCCAACGAGACAAAAAATTCCGGCTGCGGGTCCTGTTAATCTAATACCTAAATCGTTGCCAATGTCTTTGCCTAAAAGAAGCAGCGAACTAAAAAGCAGCATTGCTAACATTTGTCCAATTTTGCTCATAAAAGTACGTGCACCAAAAAACATGGCTTCGCGTTTACTTCCAGTTATAATTGCGTCACTTTCAGCAACATCTGCAATAATTGCGTTTGGTAAAATACCGAAAATTGCTAATGGTAAAGCCGCTAAAACAACCAGAATAATGGCTTGGATATTTGTGTTGAAGGGCATAAAATTTTTTCCTAAGAAAAAAATGTAAAAGTACATTATAGAAAATATAGAAAACGCAATTAACATTAGTTTTTTTTTGCCTAATTTTTTGCCCAAAATATTTACAAAAGGATAAAACAAGAAAGAAATTGCAAATACCATTATGTTATAAAATGATACTTTTTCTTCGGGTAGTTCTAATAAAACAGTAACATAGTAAATTAATCCGGTTTGTAACACCGTAAGAGCCAACCAGTAAGCAAGGTCAGACACAACAAAAACTTTAAAGTCGTAATTAGCAAAAGTTTTTTTCATTGAATCAATAACATTTTCTTTTGAAGGTTTTCCTGATGAGAATTTTTTTTCGTTTATTGTAAAAACCGGAACAAACATTAAAATAAGAGCTAAGGCAGCCATCCCGAGCACAACATATCTAACAGCCATTACTTTAACTATTCCGGCACTAACCAAAATGTTCCATAAAGCCGGAGCTCCAAAAGCTATTCCTGTTCCGATAAAAAAAGTAACTGAAATTGCCGTTGAAATGTTTAATCTGGCTTCGGGAGTGTGTCCTAATTCTGAAATTAGAGCAAAATAAGGAGTAACATAAACGGTGTAAAATATATAAAAACCTGCTAATGATAAAGTTAGTGCAATAATGTTAATGATGTGATTACCGGAAAACGGAGCCCAAAAAACCAGAATAGTAAATAATGCAAGGGGTATTGCACCTGCTTTCATAAACGAAATTCTGCGTCCAATTTTTGAATTTGAACGGTCGCTTAAAGTAGCAACAAGTGGGTCAGTAACAGCGTCAAGTAATCTGCCACCCATGGTTATTAAACCAATTATTGTTAAAAAGCCTAAAATTTGTCCTTGAGGCAAAAGTTCGGGTAAATTAGCATTTGCCGGGGGTAGGTAAAACCATATTAAATACGTGTTTATCAGTCCCATAAGGATAGACCAACCTAATTGGCCTATAGAATACAGTACAATGTGTTTAAATCTGAATTTTTCTGATGCCATTATTAACTCGTTTTAGTAATGTCGGTTATTTGTAAAGATTTTTGTTTCAAAAGAATTTATTGTTTTTTTATTGATAGTTGATTTTTCGAGGGTAAAAATATCAATAATATATGAATTTTCAATATCAATTTTTCGTATTTTATTTGAAAGATTAGAAATTCCTGAATATTCTTCATTATTTATCGAAAAACGATAATAAAAAAGTTGGTTATCTTCTTTGTAATCAAGTATTTGAGCTTGTGAAAAAAAAGACAGATTTTTTAGTAATTTAATCTGCCAATCGGTATATTTTGAAAAATTATCGGAGGTAAAAATTAAACTTCCAAAAATAGCATTTATCAAAAAAACTGTAATTTTTTGATCTTTATTCATTTTAATGTTTTCATCACGAAGCAAAAATACATCAGGGTCGTTTAGAAAAGCTTTGCCATCTAAAAATTTACGATAAATAGTGTTTTTTAAAGTTCTATATGTAGAAACTCTTTCTCTATGAAGCCATTTATCGTAAAATTTACCATTCCAATCTAAACTTATGTCAGTACCAATTCTACAATAATCAACTTTGTTAAAAGCCTGATATAGAGGTACTCCACAGCCAAGTATTTTTTTGTTTCCGGTAATTTTGCGTAAAAATTCCATTGCTTCGTGCATTACACAAGCTCTTGATTTTCCGTGTTGTGGTATGATTGAAACAGCGTACAAAAAATCAAGTTTAACTAAGTCGAAATCCCATTTATTTAAAATTGTGTCGAAAACATTTTTTATATATTCTCTGAAATTTTGGTTGTAAAAATCTAAAGCATAAAATCCTCCCCAATTTATTCCACCCCAAACAGGTTTATTGTTTTTATCTTTTAAAATCCATTCGGGATTATTTTTTGCAAGTTTGGAGTTTTTTTGAGCAGCAAATGGAGCTAACCACAAGCCGGCTTGATAGTTATTTTGGTGTATTTTGTTAACAATTTCAGTTAATCCATTAGGGAATTTATATTTGTTGATACTTAGCCAATCGCCAACTTTTGATTGATACCCGTCATCTATTTGAAAAATGCTGTTGGGAGGGAAATGATTTTTGAAGTAATTTAAATTATTGAGTATTATTTCCTGATTTATATTTTGATAATAGTTATACCAACTTGTCCAGCCTGTTTTTGATAATTTTTTATTATTAGTTGGGCTTTTTATGAAATCAGTAAAAGTTAGGTTTTTTATTTCAAAGTTTAATAAAGTTTCTTTTTTGTTGATTTCAACATCTTCAATATCAACAAAAATTTTAATTTGCTGCTTTTTTATAAAAAATTGAAAAATTGTATGAGCAAAATTTTCATTATAAGACTTAAAGAGGGTTATTTTATCATTATGCTTGATGTAAGCAGTTGCAAAACCGTAAAATTCTCCTGATTTGGGTTTAAAATTAACAAAGTTATAGTCGCCATATTGTTTGAATTTAAAAATAGGGTTTAGAAATTTGGCAAAAGCCGAAAGTTTATCTGTATGTTGATTGGTGTTATGTTCGTAACTATCTGTCCATGATTGATATCCGTTTGTGAAAATTCTGCAATTTTTGGGGAATTGATATTCAGTAACAACCGAAAGTTTTTTTAATACAATTGTTTTTTTTGGGATAATATTTAAGTAATATACCTTGTTTAATTGAGCAAAAATAATTTCAAATGAATCGTTTTTAAAATTGTTATTAAAATCGATTTTTTTAGTAATCTTGTTTAGAGAATATTCTAATTCAAAATTTAATAACATATTTTTATCTGATTTTTAGTCCGATAAATGAAATATCGTCTCTTTGAGTAGTTCCTTTTTGCCATTTGTCTAATTCATTTTCTAAAGTGTTTTTAAGCTCATCAAAGTTGTTGTTTGCATTGCTAAAGTCTTGCAAAATTTTGGTTAATTTAGTTGTCTTAAATTTATCTCTATTTACATTATTTTGGTCGGTATATCCATCAGAAAATAAAAATATTTGATCGTTTTTATTAAGAGTTAATTCAAAATCTATAAAGTCAATTTTATTAAAGTACAAGCGATAACCACCAATAGATCTTGAAGTTCCTTTTTCTCGAAATAATTTTCCGTTTTTAGTATAAACTATCGGGCGTTTAGCAGTAGAAAATGTAATGTTTGTTTCTTTTGCTGTTTTTTTGTCAAACCTGCATAAAACAACGTCCATTCCATCTTGGTTAGTGTTGTCTTTTTGATGTAATGTTTTAATTATTTCTTTGTCTAATTCGGTTAAAATTTGTGCAGGGCTGTAAATTTTCTTTTCTTTAACTAAATTAGTAAGTATTCTGCTGCCAATAAGCGACATAAATGCTCCCGGAACGCCGTGTCCTGTGCAGTCAACAACTCCTGTAAAAATAAACTCCGAAGTTTCGATAAACCAATAAAAATCTCCGGAAACAACGTCTTTGGGTCTATATATGATAAAATTATCAAAATATTTGTCAAAATCTGCTTTAGGTGGCAGAAATGAATTTTGAATCGTTTGTGCATATCGAATACTCGATTCAATTAATTCGTTTTTACTAACTATTTGATTTTCAAACTCTTTAAGTTTTGAGATGTCCGATTCTACAGCAGCAACCATTCTTAGTTCTCCGCCAAATTCTACTATAGGAGTAAAAGTAGTTTGTAACCATATTTTTTTGCCGTTTTTTGATAGGATAGGGGAGTTATATCTAAATGGTTTTTTGCTGGTAAACACAAGTTGTTTTATTTTTTGTTCAAGTTCATTATCAGAAAGGTAATTGAAAATATTTTTATGTAAGTCAATAAATTCGAGGTATGAATATCCGTAAATTCGTTCAAAAGCATTGTTTGCCCAAACAAAATTACCGTTTTTGTCCATAATAAATACTGAATTTTCTGTTTCGCTGGCAACAATCGAAAGTTTTTCAAGTTCTTTGTTTATAACTTCAAGTTCATCTCTTTGTGCTAAAATTTCTTCTTGCTGTTGCATTAATTCTTCATTTTTTGTCAAAATTTCTTCTTTTTGTTGATTTATTTCGGCTGTTCGTTTGTTTACCAATCTTTCAAGACGAAGGTTTTGACGTTTTAGTCTTCGGTTAAATATTTTTACCGAAAAATACAATATTAACAAGAATAAAATAATATAACCTATGTAGGCAAATGTTGTTCTGTGCCAAGGAGGACGAATTTTAAATTTATACTCGGCAACATAACTTTCTATTTCGTAAGCATTAATAGCTTTTACCATAAATATGTAGTTGCCTTCTCTTAAATTTGTGTATTTATTTTTGTATTCATTAGACCAATCAGACCAATCCGTATCAAACCCTTTTAGCATGTATGAATATTTAACTTTTTGATCTGCAATAAAATATGGTGAAGCATATTCAAATTCAATATTGTTGTCAATATATTTTAATGTTGGAGTAAAAAAATCATTTTGAACAGCAGTAATTTTGCCGGAGGCATCAGAATAATTTCCGTAAAAAATAGTTGAATCTTTATTTATTGTTACTTTTCTGATATAAACAGGAAATTTGTTTAAAAGTTCATCTTTTTGAGGAGAGTTTTTGAAAAAATAAAGCCCATCAAAACCGGTAATATAAACGTTTAGAGAAGAGTCAATAAAAATATTGCTTTTGCTTTTATTTGTTAAAATTTTGTATTTAATTGTGTCGTGATTAATATAATCCGAATTGGATTTTTTAAATTGTAAAACTTCTTCATTATTAATGATAAAAAAGTTGTTGTAAATACTAAAAGGGCTTGCAAATTGAGAGTTTTCGTCGTTTTTTATGTTTAAACGAGTAGATAAAATTACGCTATCGGAAGTAGCATCGAACTCAAAAAGACCTTTTGTAGATGAAAATAAAAGAATATCATCAATATCATGCACCTTAAGTTGTAAATTATTGTAAAATCCTTTTAAAGTATCGTATTTAGAGAGTGAGTTTTGCTCAAAAATTTTATTTGAATCAGGCTTAACTTTTACTCTGTATATTCCTTTAAAAAAAGTAGAAATCCAAACAAAATTATCTTTTTCTATAACTTTAATTGATAAGCCGTCAAATTTTATAGTGTCAACGGGGATAAGTTCGTTATTTTCAAATTTATAAGCGATTATAGCATTTAAAGTAGTTGCATAAATTATTAGAGGGTTAATTTTTGATTGAAATGCATAGTAGTTGTAAGTTATTTCTTTTAAGAATCGTAAGTTTTGTCCATCAGTAGTATATAATCCTTTTGAGGTTGCTATTAAAAGTTGTTCTTTATTTTCAGAAGTTGCATTAATTTTTGCAAAATTCCAAACGTTATATGTTAATCCGTCAAATTTTGATAATTTTCCGCTGTCTAATGAAATTTTGTAAACACCGGTCATTCCGGCAACAAATAGTTTGTTTTTGTAGATGTAAACAGAGTTTAGAGCATCGTCTAATCCTGTGTTTTGGTGCCAAAATCTTATAGGTGAAGCAAAATCAACTTTAGAAATACCTTTGTCCATACCTAACCAAAGATTATTGTTTTTAGACAAAAAAGTTATCCAAACATGATTGTATTTTAATCCATCGTCTTTATTTATTCTTTCAATTAGTTTTCCTTGCTTGTTAATTATAAATACTCCTTTAGTTAGTGTAGTTATTGCAAAGGCAGTATCGCCAATTGAGCAGCCCATATACAAGTGACTGTTTTTAAATTCATTATCAACGTTGGTTTGAAAAAAAGTGAGGGGGTCTGTTCCTGAAGGAGCTTTAAAATCGTAAATATATAAATTATTAGCCCCTATGCACAAAGCTTTCCCATCTTGATAATCAAACATTCGGTATAAAAACTGACCGTAATATTTTATGGGATTTGGCAATTCTACCATAATATCGTTTTTTATGGTAAAAAAGTCGTCGCCATCACGAATAATAATTCCAACTCCTTTTATGCAAGACATAGGATTAAACCGAGCTTTAGGATTCCAAACTTTTATTTGGTTTAATTGTTCGTTATATCTAAAAAGTTTTTGATTGCTTCTAAAGTAAATACCTTCATCTGTTTCGTAAATTTCCCATACATCGGCAAATTGATTGTTGTTAGTGTCGAGCAGAGGTAAAAGGCTTACGTATATTATTTTGCCTAAAGAGTCGGACGCGAGATAACCAAATTCATTAGAACCGCCGGCATAAATTACACCGGATTTAGCTTTTAATAATGAACGGACATTAGATTTTTGTGGCAAATAAATATGATTCCAGTTTTCGCCGTCAAAAACGTTAATTTCGGAAGTTGAACCAAAATACATTATTCCTCTATCGTCTTCGGTTATTGTCCAAATTTGGGCATGTCCTTTATAATCTTTAAAGTTATAATAAGTTATAAATGGCGAACCAAAGTCTTGCGACAATAATTTTAAAAATATTATTGTTAAATATGCTATTAATATGCCTTTTTTACGCATAAACTAAATCTTGTTAAAAAGTTTGAGACAACACAAATTTACTAAAAATCTTTAAAATATTAAAATGAAATTTATTTTGCTGTAAAAATAAATAATTCTAATTTTGCAGAAAATATGCGTGATTAACTCAGCGGTTTAGAGTGCTACCTTGACAGGGTAGAAGTCGGTGGTTCGAATCCACCATCGCGCACAATTTTTCTCCTCTCTAACTGTTGTTCTCCTAAATATTTCTGTTGTTTTACTATCTTCAATAATTTCAACAAAAATTAAACCTAAAATTTGGTTTGAGGCTTATAAATCTCTTTTTTTAATTATCATGTATGATAAATACAGAAAAATTCCTACATAGACTAACGGAATTATTAAAGTAATAATTTCGTTAAAGTGCATAGTTGCATCATTAAAGCCATTCATTTGTTGCTTCATCATGTCGTTCATGGCTGTATTTATAGACGGACGTGGAGTTAAAGAACTTATTGATTTTACGGGGAAGAAAAATACAGCATCTTCTAATTTAGCTCTTACAAATAATCTAAAAATAGCTTCAAAAAAGATGTATCCAAGATAAACAATTATTGAAAGTCCTGTTGAACGTAAAAATAGGGATATTAACATTCCAAGGCTCATAAACGCAACCATTTGAATATAAGAATTTAATGCGAAAAATGAAGAACCTAATATTTTATTGAAGCTAATGTTGTCGGTATATATTAAACCAAAGGTTAATGACAAAATTATCATTAAAATAAACATTAGTATGGGCAAAAAAAGTATTAAAAGTATTTTGGAAAGTAGTATTTGTGATCTTTCGGTGCCAAAAACAAGTTGCTGACGCATCATTCTATAATTAAATTCGTTTCCGATAAGAATAATCATTAGAAGAGCAAGAAGATGTGAAAAAAAGATGCCCAGATATGCAAAACTTGACCAAACAAACGGAAATTGGAAGAATTTTTGGGTGTCGAAGCCGGCACTATAAAAAACATTTATTTTAAAATTTGCTGTTGCTGCACCTATGGCAACTGCCAAAAAAAGAACTAATATTATTCCTGTTATAACCCAAAAAACAGCATAACTCTTTATTTTGTGCCATTCAATTTTTAGTAATTGTATCATCTTTTTAATTTTCACAAATTTACTTAATATTTTTATTAGTCAAAAAATGTTTTTGTTAAAATTTCATTTTTTTATATTTGGCTAAAATTTCAATTATGGATAATCACGAAAACAACGCAGTTTTTTCCTCTTCATTTAAAGCAGGACGACGTACTTATTTTTTTGATCTGAAAAAAACTCGAACCGAAGACTTCTTTTTAACTATTACTGAAAGTAAAAAACACACCGATTTTGATACTGGTGATGTTAAGTTTGAAAAACACAGAATTTTTTTGTACGATGAAGATTTTGAAAATTTTGTTAATACGTTAAATGCTGTTTTGGAAAAGACTAAAAGAAATGATTTCTAATTTTTTTTTGAAATAAACGCAAGATTTTTGGAATATTATTAAAAAATTTTGTGAAATCACCTTTTTGATTTAAATTTAGTGTTAAATTTATTTAATATAGATATTATGAAACCTACTTTTAAACAGCGTTTTAATTATTTTTTTGATAATACCCTTTCGCGTGGAACTGCTTCAATAATTGTTTGGCTAAGCCTTGCCACATTAATTTTTGTTATTGTTTTTTCAGTTATTTATATTGTTCTGGGTGTTAAATTTGAAGATACCGAGCAGTTAAACTTTTTTGAAGCATTTTGGCAAAGTTTGATGCGGTCGCTTGATCCCGGAACTGTTGCCGGTGATACGCATTGGTCATTACGTTTGGTTGGAATTATTGTAACTATTAGCGGTATTTTTATTTTAAGTAGTTTAATCGGAATTTTATCATCGGGTTTAGAAAATAAACTCGAAGAATTACGAAAAGGCAAGTCTATTGTGATAACAAAAAATCATACCCTTATTATTGGTTGGTCGCAAAAGGTTTTTCATATTATTTCCGAACTTGTAATTGCTAATGAAAATCAGCACAAACCAACCATTGTTATTTTATCTAATAAAGACAAAGTTGAAATGGACGATGAAATAAGGAGCGAAATTAAAGATACTAAAAACACCAAAGTAATAACTCGAAGCGGAGATCCATTAACCTCCGAATCTCTTAAAATAGTTAATCCCGATGAGGCAAAATCTATAATTATTTTGTCGCCCGATGGTGATTCTAATAATTCTGATATTCAAGTTATTAAATCTGTTTTAGCGTTAACATATAATCCCGAAAGAACTAATAAAAAATATCATATTGTTGCTGAAATAAAAGATATTGAAAATCTTGATGCTGCCGAAGTTGTTGGAAAAAATGAAACATCTTTTTTGTTTACTCAAGATATTATTGCCCGAATTACAGCACAAACAAGTCATCAGCCGGGCTTAAGTTTAATTTACATGGGGCTATTGTGCTATGAAGGAGACGAATTATATTTTAATAATATACCTGAACTAAAAGGACAAACTTTTAAAGATGCAATTTTTGCATTTGAAAACTCTATAGTTCTTGGTTTTAAAAATAATAAAGGTGAAATATTTATTAATCCGCCTATGAATACTGTTATTGGTGCTGAAGATGAAATTTTAGCAATAAGCCAAGATGATGATACCCTTATTCTCTCCGGAAAAACTAATTATGAAATCAACAAAGATATTATATTGAATCGTGAAAGAATTTCTTCGATAGCTGTTGAAAAAAATATTATTCTTGGGTGGAATACTCGGGCTTTACAAATAATTTTTGAATTAGACAATATTGTTGCCAAGGGTTCAACTATGACAATTGTTTGTCAGAATGAAGGCGTACTAAAACAAATAAATAATGTAGGAGAAAAAGTTAAAAATCAAAAGTTGAATTTTATTTCTTTAGATTATTCTAAACGTAAATCTTTAATAGAGCTTAATATAGTTGATTATGACAATGTTATTGTTTTAAGTAATAGTTTTATTGCTCCGCAAGAAGCTGATGCAGTAACAATATTGGCTTTAATTCATATCAGAAATTTAGCTGAACAGCATAATAAAAAATTAAACATTATTAGTGAAATGTTTGATCAAAAAAACAGACAACTTGCCGAAGTAACCGAAGCCGACGATTTTATTATCAGCCATGATTTAATTAGCCGTTTGTTGGCACAAGTATCTGAAACAAAAGAACTTAAAGCTGTTTTTGATGCTCTTTTTGAATCCGAAGGTTCTGAAATTTATCTGAAAAATATTAGTGATTATATTGATGTTGCACAGCCCGTAAACTTTTATACTTTACTTGAATCTGCAAGCCTAAAAGGTGAAACTGCAATTGGATACAGGATTGTAAAACATTCTTACGATTCAAATAAAGAATACGGAATTGTTGTTAATCCTAAAAAATCTGAAAAAGTGCAATTTGAACAAGATGATAAAATAATAGTACTTTCGGAGGATTAGATTTTTATGTTAAAATATTAATTTGGGCTGGTTTATGACTGTTTATTCTTTGGGATAAATTTTTTAATGTATATTTAAAAATCCCTTAAAAATTCCAGCCTATACCAAGAGCAGGCATAAATTCGTATGCCGGATAAGAAGTATAAAGTCCTTTGATTCTAAAGAAAAAACCGTATTTGTAAGGTTGAATTCTTATTGCTCCGCCTATAGTTAACCTTGGAGAATCAAATATTTGCGTGTCATTATCGTAAAATGAAATAATGCCCCCAAACACTTCCGGTTGAACCACGTGTTTTGTGTAAATAAGATGTAAATCGGAAGGAAATGCTATGTCTGAGAAGCCCCAGTTTGTCCATAATCCTGCTCCAATTCTGGCATTTAGCTCTAAATTATTGCTTGAAAGTAATGTTCTTTCATAATTAATTTGAAAACTATTGTAAAATATTAAAATAAATGCATCGGTGTAAATAGCATTTTTACCTCTTTGGGGATAAGTAACTTGTATTTGTGCATTGGCAGATACAACAAAACCGATAAAACCTAAAATTATTAGAACTTTTTTAATCATTTACTTTGATATTAATAGAATGTTGTTAAAAAAAACAATTGTAATAGTATGCTTGGTGGTAAAATATTATTTATTTATGTGAAAATTATTTTTTTAGTTTAATTTTTTAATACTAATGAAGTGTAATTGTTATTTATTTAAAAAACACCAAATCTTCAGGAATAATTGTTTTGTTTATATAACGTAAAAAAATTTGAGCAACAGCAACAACATCTTGCTGACAGTATTTTACTATTCGTTCCAAATCATTGTTTTCCCAGTAAATTTTACCAACCATGCTTCCGTCAATATCTGTTTTAGGCGATGGAATATCAAAAATTGCCGCAAGCAAGTCTAAAGAAGTCCAGTTCTTGTAATCTCCAAATCGCCACAAAGCAAGAGTATCGAGGTGTCTGATTTCCCAAGGTTTAGCTCCGGGAGTGTTTAGAATAGTTGCTAAATTAAGTTGATTTATTAAAGTACGACGAGCAATGAACGGAAAATCAAATTCTTTGCCGTTATGGGCACATAAAAAATGGTTTTCGGTGTTGTAATATCCGTCGAGCATTTTATTAAATTTTAGAAGAATATTTTTTTCGTCGTGCCCAAAAATTGATTTTACAAAAATAGCTAATTTGTTGTTGTTTTTTCTGATGTAGCAAAAAGAAATGCATACAATTTTGCCAAATTCAGCGTATATTGCTGCTTTATTGTATTGTTCTTCGGGTAGTGTATTTTCATCTAATTGTTGGGCTTTTTTATCCCAAAATATTCGCATTTTTTCCGGAATTTCGCTGTAATTTTTATATTGCGAAACAGTTTCAATATCAATAAATAATATTTTTTCTAAGTCAATTTTATTAAGCATAGGAACTTTTTAGATTTTTTTCGATAATGCTAACCAAAATATCAATAGCTACTTTGTTATTTCCACCTTCGGGAACAATTAAATCGGCATATTTTTTTGATGGTTCAATAAATTGTTCGTGCATTGGTTTTACTGTATCGTTATATCTGTCTAAAACATTTTCAACTGTTCTGCCTCTTTGAATAATATCTCTGCGAATAACCCTAATAAGACGGTCATCGGCATCGGCATAAACAAAAACTTTAATATCAAATAAATCTCTAAGTTCTTTGTTTGTGAGAATTAAAATTCCTTCAACAATAATAACATCGGTTGGTTTAACTAAGGTTGTTTGGCTTAATCGCGAGCAAGTTATGTAAGAATATTGTGGTTGCTCAATATCTTTGCCTTTTTTAAGCTGCTTTAAATGTTTAACAAGTAGGTCAAATTCTAAAGCTGTTGGGTGGTCAAAATTCATTTTTTGACGTTCCTCTAACGGAAGATGACTATTGTCTTTGTAATAAGCATCTTGTGAAAGAATAGCTACTTCGTCTTTAGGTAATTTATCAAGAACTTTTTTTACAACGGTTGTTTTTCCGGAACCGGTACCTCCGGCAATACCTACTATTAGCATTTTTTTTGGTTTATTATTGTTTAATATTTATAAAAAAAGGGCAATATAGCCGAAGCTAATAGCCCTTAATATTATTTATTTATTTCCATTTTTTATTGGGAATGGAGGATTTGGTGTAACCTTATATTGATAATCAACCATTTGCTCTAAAATAATTTCTATTGCTTTATATAATTGATCATCTTGACCGTTAAAAATATCTGCCGGATTATTATCAATTTCAATGTCGGGTTCTACACCGTATCCTTCAACAATCCACGTGGAACCATCGGCAGAATAGTGCCCAAATTCCGGTTTGAAAAGTTGTCCTCCATCAATAAATGGTAATGACCCTCTAATACCTGTAACTCCTCCCCATGAACGTTTTCCAATTAATGTACCCATTTTGTATTGTTGAAACTGATAGGGGAATAAATCGCCATCAGAAGCAGAATATTCATCAAGAAGCATAATTTTTGGACCAACATGGGTTTTTTCAGGAACAGGCCCAGCCATAGGTACATTTCGCCACATTTGTTGCATAACCATCTGACGACGAAGTATTTCGATAATTATTGGGGATACGTTTCCTCCGCCATTTCCTCGGTCGTCGATTATTAGGGCTTTTTTTGATAATTGAGGATAAAAATATTGTACAAATGTGTTCATTCCATCGCTCGACATATCGGGGATATGAATGTAGCCAACTTGTCCGTTTGTTTTTTTATCAACATAAGCAATGTTTTGTTGTACCCATTGGTAATAGTATAATTCGGCTTCTGATTTTAGTGGAACAACTACAATTGTTTTAGCTCCTGTTTTTGAAGCACTTGAATTTATTGTAATTTCTGTTGGTGTATTAGCAGTGTTTATTAATAGTTGGTATATATTATTAACAGTGTTGGTTTCAATTCCGTTAATTGCAATAATAAAATCTCCTTCTTTTACATCAATTCCGGGAGTTGCCAGAGGAGAATTTTGATTGGCAGTCCAACTTGCACCGCGAAGTATTTTATCAATTTTAAAATAACCTGATGCGTCTTTTGAAAACCGCCCTCCAAGCAAACCGGTGTAGATTTTATCAACTTCTGGGCGTTCACCACCACCAACATAAGCGTGTCCGATGTTCAGTTCAGCAATCATTTCGCCCATTATGTATGAAAGGTCGTTACGGTGTTTTGCGTAAGGAACAAGAACTGAATATTTTTGATAA
The DNA here is from genome assembly GCA_016936595.1 of Bacteroidales bacterium. Taxonomy (GTDB): domain Bacteria; phylum Bacteroidota; class Bacteroidia; order Bacteroidales; family JAFGUD01; genus JAFGUD01. The sequence continues at coordinate 34,526 of JAFGXO010000047.1, forward strand.
ATAGTATCCCAGTTAACGCCGTGCATATTAGGATCATAAAAGAAATCACGCATTTGTCGCCAAGTTTCGTCAAAAATTTGCTGAAATTCAAGGGCATAATTAGTGATATATTTTAGGTCGGATAAATTAGCGTATTTGATTGAAGATGAGCTTAATGCAGAAGTTGGTAAATCAACGGCTGCTATTTTTTTGCCTGCTCCGAGTAAGATCATTTTTTTAGCATTCCATGGAATATGAAAAATAACGTTGCTTGTTATTTCAGTTTCTTCTTTTTTGTTCAAATCATAAACATAAAGTGTTGAATTTGCGTCTTCTTCGGTAGCTTCGTTGTAGTAAATTTTATCGTTAACGCAATACACGCTCCAATAATTTGAAGGGCGTATCGGTAAGGCAATTAATCGTCCTTGAATACCGTCAAAATCAATTTTTACATCAATATTTTTGTTGTTAGATATTGTTGTGTCTTTGTTGTTGGGAATAAAACTTAGGGTTGGAGCCAAAGGGTTAGGTGTTGTTTTTGAAAGTAAAACTACATATACTCTTTGCATGTTTGTATATGCTGTATTCCAATCTAAGTCGTCGTAAGTGGGTGAAAAATCGCGAGCCGAAGTAAAAACAAGATATTTTCCGTCAAAAGAAAAAGCCGGAGAGGTAGAAGGATACCAGCCGGTTGTTATTTCGTGTTTTGTTTTGTCGGTAGTATTAAAAATTATTATTTTGTTATAAGCTCCATAGTTTGGTAACGAATAAGTAATCCATTTGCTGTCGGGCGACCAGTTAAAACTTCTAATTTCCCACAAATCGGATTTATCAACTTCGGTTATCTGTTTGGAATTTATATCAATATATCTTAACCTAAGCATTTTATCGCTCCACAGGATTTTTTTTCCATCGGGAGACCATTTAAACGAAAATTTGTATGTTTCGGCATTTGTAGTTAGCTGTTTTGCCGGTTCAGATCCGTCGGCTTTTTGAATATATATTTCAAATTCGCCTGATTTGTCAGAAATATAAGCAATATATTGTCCGTCGGGCGACCAAGCAGCGTTACGCTCGTGAACACCGGGAGAGTTTGTAATATTTTTTGTAACGCCGGAAATAACAGGAACAGTAAAAATTTCGCCTCTGGCACTTACAACAAAAAAATCGTTATTAGGCGATAAATCAAAGGTTCTTAAGTTTGTTTTAGCGTCAACCAGTTTGTTGTGGGCTGATACAAAGTCGTTATTTATATAAACTGTTATTTTTTTAGTAGTATTTGTTGTTATATCGTGATAGAATAAAAAACCGCCATTTTCAAAAATAATTTTATCCCCTCCGATAGAAGGAAATTTTACGTCATATTTATCAAAATTAGTAATTTTAGTAGTGTTTGCCTCGGAAAGGTTGAACTTAAAAATGTTCATAATATGGTTGCGGTCAGACGCAAAATAAATGTCGTTATTGTACCACATCGGAAAAATATCTTGGGCATCGTTTTCAAATAGTCGGCTTGCTTTTTTGTTGTCGTAGTTGTATATCCAAATATCGTCAGCCATACCACCGGCGTAATATTTCCAAGTTCTAAATTCTCTAAAAATTTTATTAAAAGCAATATTTTTTCCGTCGGCAGAAAAAGAGCAAAAGCCACCGTCTTGAATAGGTACTTCTACGGGCATATCGCCATCAACCGAAACAGAAAAAAGTTGACCTCTAAAAGAATTGAAAGAATGACAACGAGAACGGAAAATGATATTTTTACTGTCGGGAGTCCAACCCATAACAATGTTATTAGGTCCCATTCTGTCAGATACATCGTCGCGGTCTAAAGTAGCGGTGAAGGTTATTCTTTTAGGAACACCTCCTTGAGCGGGAATAGTGTAAACTTCTGTATTTCCGTCGTATTGAGCGGTAAATGCAATAAGTTTTCCGTTGGGAGATATTTTTGCAAACATTTCAAATCCTTGATGACTTGTTAGTCGTCTTGCAGTTCCTCCATTGATGCTAACAGTGTATAAATCACCTGCATAGGTGAAAACAACTTGCTCGTTCATTATGTGAGGAAAGCGCATTAAACGAGCCTCGTTTTGGCTTATTGCTGAATATCCGAAAAATAAAAAAAGAAATATAAAAGCAATTTGTTTTATTTTTATCATAATTTGTTTATTTCAATTAGATTTAAAGAAAATAAAAAATAAGTTAAAGTAATATATAAGTTATAAAATTTGTTTTTAGAGGTCAATTTTTTTTATCTTACAAAGGTATCAGAAATTTTTTTTTTAAAAAATTATTTAGTTTGAAATTTTAATTTTAGTTTTGTGCAATAACTTTTAAAAAAATAATTATGAAAAAAATAATTACAGCTTTTATTTTAGTGGCAATAGTATTTAGTGCAAATGCTCAAAAAATAGGTGTTATGGGTGGAGTGAATCTGCCAAGTATTAGTTCAAGTGATAATTACGATTATGGTTTTTTACCCGGTGTAAATGCTTCGGTGTTTTTTCAAAAAGCTTTAATTCCGATGATTTCTTTGCGTCCGGCTGTTGGTTTTACACAGTATGGTTATAGTGGCGAATTATTTGGCTCGGATTATGAGGTTAAATTAAATTATGCTCGTGTTGATGTTGATTTTAGAATTAAACCTCCAATTATTCCTGTTTATTTAGTTGGTGGTGTGTATTCCGGTTATGGATTGTCGGGTTATTATAAAGTTGGTTCTTTGTCAACTGATGTAACTTTTGGAAAGAATAATACTAATCCTTTTGATTTTGGTGTTTCTTTTGGTGGCGGATATGTTCAAAATTTAGCTATCTTAAAATTATTTGTTGAAGCAAAATATGAAATCGGTTTGGCTGATTTAGAACCTTCTTCTTCTCAAACTTATAAAAATAATAATATCAAATTAAGTTTGGGTATTGTTTTTGGCCTTTAATTTTTTTGTAGATTTTTAGCAGACAGTTTTTTAGTTTGCAGTAGATATTTAGAGTTTTGAAGACTGAAAAGTATTATTTTTAA
>JAFGXO010000241.1 GCA_016936595.1 Bacteroidales bacterium
ATAATAATTTCATGTTTGTAAAGTATTTTGTAGTTTATTGTTATTAGATTGACAATGTGTCGTGAAAAAATTTCAAGTAACCTGACAATTAGTCGCAAAAAATGACAAAAATTATCCCAAAAAGTATTGGCACAAGTATTGAAATATGGTTAGCAAAAATAAACAATTAAAATTAAAAAAATTAACTAACTTAAAACAAGGAGGATTTATTATGACACTAATTAAAAGAACAAACCCGTTTTTACCCGTATCAAATTTTTTTGATGATTTTTTTGCAGATGATTTAGATTTTCTAAAAAAAATGCAAACTGTACCGTCGGTTAATATTATTGAACGCGAAGCTGATTATTTTATCGAACTTGCTGCTCCGGGATTTAAAAAAGAAGATTTTGACATCGATTTAGATAACAATATGCTTACTATTTCGTGTGAAAAAGAGAGTGAAAAAATTGATGAAAATTCTAAATACACAAAAAGAGAATTTTCTTTTAACCAATTTAAAAGAGTTTTTACTTTGCCGGATACTATTGATGTTGAGCAAATTAAAGCCGAATATGTTGATGGTTTATTGAATGTTTCAATAGGTAAAAAACCTGAAGCACATATTAAACCAAAACGAAAAATTGAAATTGGATAATTAAATTATGTATGTGTGATTAACTCCAAACAACTTAGTTTGTTTGGAGTTTTTTTTTAATACGATTTGTATCTTTTTTTTATTTTTATATTCAAAATAATATAATTTATAAATTCTTTTTCATATTTTCAATCTGAACTATCTAAATTATTAACTGTTTTTTTTTATATTAACTGTAAATTTCTTAAATTTGCAGAAAGCAAACACTAAAAATAATACTTAATACTAATAAAATGACTATTAAATCATCAAAAATCATCTGGACTAAAATTGACGAAGCTCCTGCTTTGGCTACTTATTCTCTTTTACCTATCGTAAACGCCTTTACAAAAGCAGCTGATGTTGAGGTAGAAACTCGAGACATTTCACTCGCCGCAAGAATTATTGCAAATTTTTCGGATAATTTAAACGAAGACCAAAAAATTCCGGATTTTTTAACACAATTAGGCGAATTAGCTCTTACACCGGAAGCTAATATTATTAAATTACCTAACATAAGTGCCTCAATTCCACAGCTTAAAGCAGCTATAAAAGAATTACAGGATAAGGGTTACAAATTGCCTGATTTTCCGGAAGAACCCAAAACCGATGAAGAAAAAGCACTTGTTCAAAGATTTGCTAAAGTTCTTGGAAGTGCAGTAAATCCAGTTCTTCGTCAAGGAAATTCTGATAGACGAGCTGCAACTTCTGTTAAGAAATTTGCTCAAAAAAATCCTCATAAAATGATGAAACCTTTTAGCAGTGATTCAAAATCTCATGTTGCCTACATGTGTGAAGGTGATTTTTATGGAAATGAAAAATCTATTGTAACAAAGAATGCTGTTGATTTTAAAATTGTTTTAATAGACAAAACCGGAAAAGAAATAATTTTAAAAGATGGTTTAAAATCTTCTGATGGTGAAATTTTAGATGGAACATTTATTAGTGTAAAAGCACTTCGTAAATTTTATGCTGAACAAATTAAAGATGCTAAAGATAAAAACGTTTTAATGTCACTTCATCTTAAAGCAACTATGATGAAAATTTCTGACCCGATTTTATTTGGTCATGCTGTTTCTGTATATTATAAAGATGTGTTTGACAAACACTCAAAAACTTTTCAAGAAATTGGCGTAAATGTGAATAACGGATTAGGAGATTTGTACAAAAAATTAGATAAACTTCCAGCCGAAAAAAGAGCCGAAATTGAATCTGATATTCAAGCAGTTTACAAAGTTAACGCCGAGCTTGCAATGGTTGATTCTGACAAAGGCATAACCAATCTACATGTGCCAAACGATATTATTATTGATGCATCAATGCCGGTTGTAATACGCGACGGTGGCAAAATGTGGGGAACCGACGGACAATTGCACGACACAAAAGCTGTTATACCGGACAGATGTTATTCAACTATGTATCAAGTAGTTATTGATGATTGTAAAATTAACGGAGCTTATAATCCTGCTACTATGGGAGCAGTTTCAAATGTTGGTTTAATGGCACAAAAAGCCGAAGAATATGGCTCTCACCCAACTACTTTTGAAATTCCTGAAGACGGTACAGTAAAAGTTGTTGATGCAAACGGAAGTATTTTAATGGAGCATGATGTTGAAAAATTTGATATTTGGAGAATGTCAAGAGTTAAAGATATTCCTGTAAAAAATTGGGTAAAACTTGCGGTTACAAGAGCAAAAGCAACCGGGTCGCCTGCAATTTTTTGGTTAGACAAAAATAGAGCTCACGATGCACAAATTATTTTAAAAGTGCAAGAATATTTAAAAGAACACGATACAATTGGTTTAGATATTCAAATTTTAGCTACCGATGATGCAATGAAATACACCTTGAAACGATCAAGAGCCGGACAAGATACAATTTCGGTTACAGGAAACGTTTTAAGAGATTATTTAACAGACCTTTTCCCAATTATTGAACTTGGAACAAGTGCTCGTATGCTTTCGGTTGTGCCATTGTTAAATGGAGGCGGCTTATTTGAAACCGGAGCAGGAGGCTCTGCACCAAAACACGTTCATCAGTTTTTAAAAGAAGGTCATTTGCGTTGGGATTCTCTTGGTGAGTTTTTAGCTCTTACAGTTTCTCTTGAGCATCTTGCTGCAAATTTTGGAAACCAAAGAGCTTTAGTTCTTGCAAAAGCACTTGATAAAGCAGTAGGTTCATATCTTGAAAATCAAAAATCGCCTTCGCGTAAAGCCGGCGAACTCGACAACAGAGGAAGTCATTTTTATTTAGCAAAATATTGGGCTAATGAGCTTGTTGCACAAAATGACGATGCAGAATTAAAAGAAAAATTTAACGGTGTTGCAAAACAATTATCCGAAAATGAAACTAAAATTTTAAATGAAATTGCAGCAGCAGAAGGAAAACCAACAGAAATTGGGGGGTACTACCGGCCAAAAGATGAACTTGCCGAAGCAGCAATGCGTCCAAGTGAAACTTTAAATTCAATAATTAATTCTATCTAATTAATTATCATTAAAAATTTTATTAAATCCGTCAAGAATTAATTGGCGGATTTTTTTTTACATTAGCCATCTAAAACCAAAAATTAAAATATCGTCGGTTTGATTTTTTAAACCTTTCCATTCGATAATTTCTTCTTTTAAAGTTTGAATTTGATTATTCATAGAAGTTGAAGAAATATCAACGATGAGTTTTTTAAATTTATCAACTTTAAATTGCTCATTGTTCGAGTTTAGTTGATCTTTATAACCATCAGAAGAAAGATAAATCATGTCGTTGTTTAATAACTTAAATTTGTTGTTTATAAACGATTTTTCTTGAGGGTGAATACCTATTGGGTTCATAACCGGTTTTATTTCAATTAGTTGTTTGTTTCTAACAATATACAAAGGCATATTTGCTCCGGCAAAAATTAATTCATTATTTTCTGTATTTATTTCAACAAAAGCCATATCAAAACCATCATCTTTACTGTTTTTTTTGCCATGCTTAAGCGATTTTTTTACGTTGTAACGTAAATCGTTTAAAGCCATTGCCGGGTTGATAATTTCAGATTTTCTAACAACTTCGTTCAAAACCGACACCCCAAGCATGCTAATAAAACCTCCGGGAACACCGTGCCCTGTGCTATCTGCTGCTACAATAAGTAAACTATTATTGATTTGCTTTAACCAGTAAAAGTCGCCACTAATAATGTCTTTGGGCATATATAAAATAAAATGTTGAGGTAATAGTTTTTTAATAAAGTCCTTGTCAGGAAGAATTGCTGTCTGAATTTTTTGGGCATAATTTATACTACCTGTAATATATTTGTTTTTTTGTGTAATTATAGTGTTTGCTTGCTTTAATGATTCTGCAATTGCTTTAATTTCTTCGTTTTGTTGATTTATTTCATGATTGCGTTCAAATAGTTGTGTATTTATTTTTTTTAGATTTTCAGATTGGGTTTTAATTTCTTCCTTTTGCAGGTTAATTTCGGCTGTCCGTTGCGTTACGAGTTTTTCAAGATTTTCATTTTCTCTTTTTAATTTTATAGAGTATATTTTTATACTTAACCAAACAATAAACAGTAGTAAAAAAAGATAGATAAAATAAGCAAAAGAAGTTCTGTACCAAGGAGGAAGCACTGTGAATTTAATTTGTGTAATTTCACTTTCAAATTTAAAAATATTTCTGGCTTTAACTTTAAAGATATATTCTCCTTCGTGTAAGTTCGAAAATTCTTTATAGGTTTCTTTAGTCCATTCAGACCATATATTTTTATCTCCATTTAAAAGATAAGAATATTCATTTTCAGTGCTAATATTATAATTCAACAGAG
>JAFGXO010000048.1 GCA_016936595.1 Bacteroidales bacterium
TCTTTCTACTTATTCAGGTTTGCAGGATTTTGACCCCGAAGATTTAGTTGGTACAATAACAAATATTAAGGAAGAAATAAAAAAATTATCTCAATATCATTCAGATTTAAGGGAAATATTTAAAGAAATTAAAAATAAATACGATGAAAATGCTTACGAAGAATTATTATCAGATGAATATGTAAGACACCAGTTTTACAGTAAGCTGTCGTTATTTTTACGAACTTTAAAATTAGCTTTATCAACTCTTGATTTTGAAAAAAACACACCCGAAGACACTGTGAATAAATACAAAGAAGATGCAAAATTTTTCTTAAAATTAAGAGTATCTGTTAAACATCGTTATTCTGATGATGTTGATTATAAGCAGTATGAAGCACAAGTTCAAAAGTTAATCGACAGACATATTACATCTGATGAAGTAATAAAAATAACAGATTTGGTAAATATTTTTGAACAGGAAAAATTTCAGGAAGAAGTTGATAAAATAAAGGGCAAAGCTGCAAAAGCCGATACAATTGCAAGCAGAACAGCCAAGCATATAAATGAAAATATGGAAACAGATCCTGTGTTTTTTAAAAAACTTTCTGAGCTACTTAAACAAACTATTGAAGATTATAAAAATAAACGAATAACAGAAGCCGAATATTTAAAAAGAGTTCAAAACATAAAAGAACAAGCCGTAAGTGAAAAACGTAATAATTTACCTGAAATAATTCTAGACAAACCAATAGCACAGGCTTTTTATGGCATCTTAAATGAAGAAATTGAAGAAAATGTTACAAATGCCGAAATTGCAGTTATTATTGATGATATTTTTAGTAATTATGTTTTAGACAATGGAAATCCTGTCATTGATTGGCAAAAAAACGGTAATTTATTAGGCAGATTAAAAATAGCAATAGAAGATTATTTATTTGATGCAAAAGATAAGTTTAATTTAGAAATTGGTTTTGACGAAATAGATGTAATAATTGAAAAATGTATTGGTGTAGCAAAGAAAAGATACGTATAAATGGCACAAGCAGAAAAAACATATTCAATTGATATAGGAAGTAAAAATATTGCTTTTTCTATAAAATATGCAGAACGTAAAACTTTAACGATTTCAGTATATCCAAACAAAGAAGTTGGGGTTATTGCTCCTTTTGATGCACCTATTGAAAAGATAAAAGAAAAAGTTAAAAAAAGAGTAGGTTGGATTATTAGTCAGCAAAATTATTTTGAAAGTTTTGAACCTGTTACACCGGAAAGAAAATATGTAAGTGGAGAAACCCATTTGTATCTCGGTCGTCAATATCGCCTGAAAATAATCCAAGATGAAGAGCAAAAAATTAAACTTCAAAACGGCTATATTTACATTCATACAAAAGAAAAATCAGACAAATTAACCATTAAAAAGCAATTAGATAATTGGTACAGAGAGCGAGCTGAATTGAAGTTTCCGGTAATATTTGAACAAATGACATTGAAAATTAAAAAATTTAACGTCATAAGTAAGTCATTTGAAATTAGAAATATGCCCAAACGTTGGGGTAGTTGCACTCCACAAGGCAAAATTTTATTAAATCCCGAAATAATAAAAGCACCCAAAGCATGTATCGAGTATGTAATGGTTCATGAGTTGTGCCATCTTAAACATCACGACCACAGTAGAGCCTTTTACAACTTACAAACTCTAATTATGCCCGATTGGCAAAAATGGAAAAATCGCTTGGAGAAAATTATGGTATAAAAAAAGAGCTTTGTAAAGCACTAAAAAATGACCCCGGCGGGATTCAAACCCGCAACCCTCAGATCCGAAGTCTGATGCTCTATTCAGTTGAGCCACGGAGCCGGTGCAAAAGTATAAAAATTTTATTTTCTACCGAATAAATTTCTAAAAACTTCTTCAACTTTTCCTACTTGTGTGATTTTTATGTTGAAGCGTGAAAAATCTATGTTTTTTGTGAATTTTGAAATGTATATTTCTATAATGCCAAGTTTTTGAGCTTCGCTAATCCTTTGTTCTATTCTGCTAACAGGACGAACTTCACCCGATAATCCTATTTCGCCTGCAAAACATACGTTTTTGGGTATTGCAATATCTAAATCTGATGATAAAATGGAGGCTATTACAGATAAATCCATTGCTGTATCTATTATTTTAATGCCACCGGCAATATTTAAAAAAACATCTTTTGTTGATAGTCTGAAACCGGCTCGTTTTTCGAGAACAGCAAGAAGCATATTTAATCGGCGTAAATCAAAAGTAGTGGAACTTCGTTGTGGTGTGCCGTAAACGGCTGAACTAACAAGTGCTTGTATCTCAATAAGTAATGGCCTAACACCTTCGAGAGTTGCTGAAATTGTAACTCCGCTAACATTATCGTTTCCTTGCGACATTAACAGTTCCGAAGGGTTGTTTACTTCTCTTAATCCGTCGCTTTTCATCTCAAAAATGCCAATTTCTGAAGTTGAACCAAAACGATTTTTAATCCCGCGTAAAATTCTGTACATAAAGTTTCTATCACCTTCAAATTGAAGTACTGTATCAACAATATGTTCAAGTATTTTTGGCCCGGCAATGCTTCCTTCTTTGTTTATATGTCCAATAATAATAAACGGTATATCTGTTTGTTTTGCGTAACGTTGAATAATTGTTGTGCATTCTCTAACTTGCGAAACTGTTCCGGGAGTTGATTCTAATTTTTCGGTTTGTATTGTTTGAATAGAGTCAATAACAACTAATTCAGGTTTTATATTATCAATTGTTTGAATAATATTTTCAAGCAATATTTCGGCATGAATAAAACAATTTTCGGCATTTTTGTTTATTCTGTTTGCTCTTAATTTTATTTGTTGTAAACTTTCTTCGCCCGAAACATAAAGTACGCCAACATCTAAGTCTAATGCAACTTGCAAAGCAAGAGTTGATTTTCCAATTCCGGGTTCGCCACCAAGTAAAGTAAGTGATCCGGGAATAATTCCTCCTCCAAGTACCCTGTTTAATTCTGCGTTTTTTGAATCTAAGCGTACTTCGGTTTTTGTGCTAATATCTTTTATTTTTACCGGTTTTGTTTCTTTAAGTTTGGGTACGTTTATAGATCCTTTGCCTGTAGTAATAATTTCTTCTTCATAAGTATTCCATTCGCCGCAAACAGGGCATTTACCTAACCATGTTGCTGAATTTGAGCCGCAACTTGAACATACATATTTTGATTTTTTGGCCATACTTAAAATTAAGTTGTTTTTATGCTAATTTATTGCCCTAAACTGTTTTGTTTTATACTTTTCCTATTTTATCTTCAATTGATTTTATTTTAGATAAAATCCTGTTATTCTTGTTCTTTTGTATATCTAATTTAATTGAAGCATAAACTCGATTACAGTAAGGTTCTAATATAGAGTATGATTTGTTAATAATTGCAGTAGCTTCTTCAATTGTATTTGTTTCTACAATTGTGCCCATTGCTGTAAGCTTGTATTCAAATCCACTGTTTTTTATTAATTGCACTATCTGACTAACGTATTGGCTTACACTTTCGCCTTTATCGGTTGGAAACATTGCATATTCTAATAATACTGACATGTTTTATTTTTTGTATTTAAGATAATCTTGTAAAATAATTGTAGCCGCAATTTTATCGATATTGCCTTTTGTTCTGCGATCTTTTTTCTTAAAACCTGCTTTTATCATTTCTTTAGCTGCAATTTTTGATGTGTATGTTTCGTCCCAAAAGGTAAATTTAATGTTTGGGAATTTTTTCTGCAAATTTTCGGCAAATAGTTTTATTTCAGCAAAAATTTCGGCATCTGTTTGGTCTGCGTGTTTTGGATATCCAAAAACAATTTCTTCTACTTCTTCCTGAGTTAAATAGTTGTAAAAAAAATTATTTAAAACTTTTGTGTCTATTGTGTCAAGTGGGTGTGCAATTATTTGAAGTGTATCTGTTACTGCTATACCGGTTCGTTTTGTTCCGTAATCAACTGCAAGTATTCTCATATTTATAGAATTTTTGTTCTGTAAAAAAGGTTCTATCGTCTTTAATCTAAAAAAGCATCAAGTTCTGTATAAAGTTTTTGTATTGGCAATCCAACAACGTTGTTGTACGAGCCTTCTATTTTTTCAACGGCTATAAGACCAATCCATTCTTGGATTCCATAAGCTCCGGCTTTATCAAAAGGTTTAAAATTATCAACGTAATAATTTATCTCTTTGCTGCTTAAGTTTTTAAACCAAACATCTGTTAAGCAAAAAAAAGTGTGATGTTTTGTTGTTGTTTTTAAAGTAATTCCGGTTATTACCGAGTGTTTTTTCCCGGATAGTATGTTTAGCATTTTAACTGCATCGGGTTTGTTTTTTGGTTTACTGAGCACTGTTCCCTCTATCCAAACTATTGTGTCGGCAGTTATTAAAACTCTATTGTCTTTAATTAGATTTTTATAAGCTGTTGATTTTTTGTCGGATAAATACATTGCTATTTCTTCTTTTTCTAATGAGCGATGATAATTTTCTTCCACGTCCTCTCTAACAGCAATGTTAAAATTTACACCAAGTTGTTTTAGCAAATTTTGTCTTCGCGGTGATTGTGATGCTAAATATACATTGTAATTTTTTATTTTTTCTAAAAGCATGATTTTAATTTTTTCCGAAGTATAAATCTATGTTAAAGTACATTTTTTGTTTGATATTGTTTGAATAATAGTAAAAAATATCGTAATAATTTTTTTTGTTTGAAATTAATTCTTGTCCGGCAAATTGAAGATTATTAAACTGAAAAACAGCGTATTCATCTGAAGGCGAAATAACTATCATTGCATTTTCTTTGCTTGTTCCCTCTCCGGTTGCCATTATTGAGTTGATAAAACCATAATATACAGTTAAATATATTATTGTTTTATTGTAATCGCCGAGCATATAGTACGAATTTGCAAGATAAAAATATGTGATTGTCGAGCATGGGTGTTCTAATAAAAAATCTTGTGCTAAAGTAATGCATTCTTCATAATTTTGATTATTAAATGCATTTGAAACCTGTGGATTTGAGTTTGCATAGCCCGAAAATGATTTTTGAAATGAATGTCCAAAATAGAACATAAAATATTCGTCTAAGCTTAAAGAAGTTGGGTCTATATTAAATTTTGATAATAGCTTTGGGTAATAATATTTGCTGTTTTTTGATTTATATAACTTCTTCATTTGTTTAATGTTATCTAAATTAAACTCGTAAAATCTGTTGTTAAAATCAAGTGTTGTTGAATCTGTATTTAGTAAAATTTTACTGTTACAAGCCATATAAAAATAATCAACATTCGAAGGGTTTAGTTCAATTGCAGCTAAAAAGTTAATATAAGAATTGTTATAATCTTTGTTAACGTAACTTATATACCCTTGCAAATAGTAAAAAATATCGTTTTGTGGGTCATTTTGAAGAGCATAATTCAGATAGTAGTAGGCACTGTCGTTCATGCCCAAATTAAAATAAGAAACTATTGCATAGTGATAAAATTCTTGAGAATAGGTATTTAAATACGGAGAAATTAATTTTATTACATCTCTATGTTGATCAAGTTGCGAGTATATTTCTGCTTTTGAAAGCACATATTCCGGAATATTTCCTTCAATTGCAATGGCTTTGTTTATTTCAAATATTGCATCTGTAAATCGGCTTTGAGCGTAAAATATTTCTGCTTTTAATTTGTGGAAATCGCCTTTTTCTTCAAAATTTAGAGCTAAATTGATGTATTTTAGTGCAGAATCTGCATAGTTAACAACACTATACACATACGAAATTAAGTAATAAGCACTTGAGCTGTATTTGTCGTATTTTAAAGATGTTTGAAATGAATTTAATGCGTTTTCAAGTTCTTCTGAAAGTAAAAAAATTGAGCCTTGTTTTATATAATAAATTGCAGTATCGGGTTTTAATTGTATTGCTTTATTAATGTTTATTGATGCTGCTTCGTAATCACCTGTATAGCTGTAAATTTCAGAAAGTAATACGTAATTTTCAGGATCGTTTTTGTTAATTTTTATTGCTTTATTTAGTGTGTCAATTGCAGGTTCAATCATATCAATGTTGTAGTAGCAAAACGCAATATCATGTAATAGCTTTGTATTTGTTGGTTCTTTTAAACTTGCATTTGAATATAATTTTATTGCAAGTTCATATTCTTCGGCGTTTTTTAAACTATCTGCTTTTTGTTTTAGATTGTTGGTTTGTGCTATTGCCGATAAAACGGTTGTTGTGAGAAAAATAAGGCCAATAATTTTTTTCATAATTCTGTTTTTTGCAGTTGAATGCAATTTTATAGATTAGTGATTAGTTTTTCTATTGTTTTAGGGAAATGTTCGTATTCTAATTGATGAATTTTATCTGCTAAAGTTTGCGGATTGTCAAATTGAGTAATATTACATTTTTTTTGTAAAATTATATTTCCTTCGTCGTATTTTTCATTAACATAATGTATTGTTATTCCGCTTTCGGTTTCATTGTTTTCAAGAACTTTTTGGTGAACTTTATCTCCATACATTCCTTTTCCTCCGTATTTTGGTAGTAGGGCAGGGTGGATGTTAATTATTTTTTCAGGAAAATGATCAATTAAATATTTAGGAACTAACCACAAAAATCCGGCTAAAACGATAAAATCAATTTTTTCGGATTTTAGAATGTCTAAAATACTGTGTTTTTGTGTAAATTCTTCTTTGTTAAAATAATGCGTTTTTATATTTAGTTTTTCTGCTTTTTGAAAAACTAAAGCATCTTTTTTATTGCTGAGAATAAGTGTTACTTTTATTCTTTTATTTTCTTTAAAGTAATTTGCAATATTTTCGGCGTTTGTACCGGCTCCTGAAGCGAAAATTGCTATTCGGATAATTTTCATTTTATAGAATTTTCATTGTTTTTATTACTGCTTCTGTTTGCCATAAGTAAAGTTTTTTGTCTTGTTTTCCGGCGTACACATAAGCTTCAACTGTAATAATTCGGTTGTTTTTTTCGTCTAATACAGAAATACTAACAAAAGGCCCGCCCATAAAATAATTTTCGGTGTACCACAATCCTCGTAAAACAAAAGCATAATTTCCATTAAGTGTAATTTGCTCGGTTTGCATTGGTACTTGTTTTTCGGTTTGCATGTATGTATTGTCGTTAGGTCCGGGAACGTATTTTTTTAAATATTCGTCTCTTTTTGCAACGATATAGTCTAATGTAAAAGTGTTTGAGTCTGTATAAGGATAGGTGTAAATAAAAATCCCCTGACTTGTGGTGTTTGTTTCTTTAGAAATCCAGTAAAAATCATCTTTGAGTTCGTCTAAATTAAATTCTGAAGGAACTTCCATACTAATGTTGTATAAGTTTTTTATTTTGGCTATTGCTTCAGTGTTCTGGTAGTTTTTGAATGAAGATTGAAATCGTGCTAAATCAGCATTAAAGATGTTTCTTTTTGTTTCCTCATAATTTTCACCCCATAGTTTTATCATTGAGGAGTCATCGGGAGCATAAAAATTGTATATTATTTGATAATTAGCCCATTTATCTTGAGTTTTTGTTATTTTGGGGTCTTGATGTTCTACCCCAATGTTAATAAAAATAATATTTCTATGTGTTTTAAAAATGCTTTGAAATGATGAATGAGGGATGTGAACAACATCAAAAAAAGGTTCGTCTTGTGGTAAATCAGGAAAAGGGTATGACAATGTGTAAAATATGGTGTCTCCAACTTCGGTGTTCCATTTTGAATCGTTTATTACAACTATAACTTCTCCGGCTTTTCCGGTTGGGTTGGGTTTTATTGGATTACTGCTTGTTTTGGTTACACAAGAGCTAAATATCTGTGTTGCTATAAATAGAACTAATATTTTTTTCATGTTTTTTTGTTTTTGCTGCTTTTTAATTTTCTAACGTTTTTAATATTTTCTTAAATTGTTTGCGTTAGTTTATTTGTATTAATATGCAGATTTACTGAAAATTAGTTTTGACTATGCATTATTATGTATGCAGTAGTTTTTTACAAAAATAAGCTTTTTGATTTAATGCTATCTATAAAATTTCTTAAAATACAGTTAATTTAGTGTAAAAAAATCGTGCTTAATAAAGTTATTAAGCACGATTTATGTGTATTATGTTATATTTTGATTAAAATACGTGTCTAAGCAAGTCGTTTCCAACAGCTAATATCATAAGAGCAAATAGGAGAACCATGCCTACTACTTGTGCTCTTTCTAAAAATTTGTCGCTTGGTTTTTTCCCTACTATTATTTCGTAAAGAGTAAACATTATGTGTCCTCCGTCAAGTGCCGGTATGGGTAAAATATTAATTACGCCCAACATTATAGATAGTATAGCTGTCATTGCCCAAAAAATTTGCCAATCCCATTTTTTAGGGAACAATTTTCCTATTGTAATAAAGCTACCTACTTCTTTATATGCTTTAGTTTTTGGAGTAAATACAAGTTTTAGTTGTTTAAGGTAGCTGCCAACTTCATTGTATGTTTTTTTAACTCCTCCCGGTATTGATTGAGCCAGAGTATATTCTTGAGTGTCTAATTCATAGAATTGTAAAATGTCTGTTTCTAATTGAACTCCAATCATACCGCTATCAGGAATTGTTAGGGCAAAAATCATTGTGTCAATATCGTTCCTGATTATTTTTAAATCAACGTCTTTATTTTTGTAATTAGCAAGTTCTTTTTTAAACTGATCAAAATATTCGGTGTCAATGCTGTCTAATCCAATTATTCTGTCTCCTTTGAGTAAACCTGCGTTTTTTGCAACAGAACTATCTGTAAATCCAATAACAACAAATGGTAATCGAGGTGTAAAAAATGGGCCATTGTGTTTAATTACTTTTGAAATTTGTTCGTTTGTTATGATAATAGAGGTATCTATTCCGTTTCGCTCAACAGTAATTTTGTGAGGATCCGACAAAATAAGTTCTTTGTAAATATTTGTGTAACTGTCAATTTCTTTATCATTAACACTAACAATTTTATCTCCGTTTTTTAAGCCGAGTTCCATACCTAAGGAATCAACCATTAAACCGTTTTTATTTATCTCATTTACAGGTAAATAGCTTTCGCCCCAAACAAATAAAATACCCATGTAAATTACAAAAGCAAGAATAAAATTAACTAATACACCGCCCGACATAATAAGCAATCTTTGCCATGCCGGTTTAGATCTAAATTCCCAAGGTTGAGGAGGTTTTTCGAGTTGTTCTTTATCCATCGATTCGTCAATCATTCCCGAAATTTTAACATAACCTCCAAGAGGAAGCCAGCCAATACCGTATTCGGTTTCTCCTTTTTTAAATTTAAATAATGAAAACCATGGATTGAAGAATAAGTAGAATTTTTCTACTCGTGTTTTAAAAAGTTTTGCAAATGTAAAGTGTCCCAGTTCGTGGAAAAACACTAATATTGATAAACTTAATAGAAGTTGTACTATCTGCATAATATTATATTATTTTAAAAAAAATCTTGGCAAAAATAAAAATTATTTTGTAAAAAGTAGCTTACTTAAAATAACTTAACATAGTAGTTGATTTCTTGAAGGTTAAATTTTAAAACAAAGCAGCTATAACTGCTTTGTTTTTTATGATATTTATTCTTCGTGAACAATTATTTCGTGAGTTATTTCCATAACTTTGTTGTAAACAAAGCTAACTCCACAATATCTGTCTTGTGATAAACTAACTGCTTTTTCTATTTTAGCCATAGGTAAATCTTTACCTGTAAATTCATAAACAATGTGCATTGATTTGTAATGTTTTGGGTGTTCTTCGGTAAGTTCTCCGTCAACATGTACTTTAAAATCGGTTGGTTCAACTCTCATTTTGTCCAGAATTGAAATTACGTCCATTGCAGTGCAACCGGCAAGTGATACTTGCATTAAAGGTTTTGGTCTGGGACCTCTATCTAATCCACCTACATTTTCATCAGCGTCAATAATGATTTTGTGCCCATTAATTTCTGCTTCAAAGCCCATTTTGTTAAGCCATGATGTTGTTATTCTTTCTGCTTTCATAATTTTATAGTTTGTATTGAAAATTATTTATCTTTGCAAAAATAGAAAAAAATCTAAATCTGAAAATTTCTACATAAGTCATGAGAAATAACCCTAAAGAATTTATTTTCTGCGAAGACTGTTTTGTGAAATTGCACACAAGTTTTAGAACCCTTTCTGAGGATCAAATTCATCAGTTGAATTATGAAAAAGCTTGCAATTTATATAAACGTGGAGACACAGTTTATCATGAAGGACATAGAGGAAATGGTGTTTATTGTGTTAACAAAGGTGTGCTAAAATTATATAAAACCGGAATTGATGGGAAAGAACAAATAATTAGATTCGCTAAAGCCGGTGATTTAATTGGTTTTAGATCAGTTATAAGCGATGAAATTTCTTGTACTACTTCAAAAGTTATTGAAGATGCTGTTTTATGTTTTATTCCCGCTAAATTATTTGTACAGCTTGCTAAAGATAACGCCGAATTTTCGATGCATTTAATTAAACTATCGTGCAAAGAATTAGGTGAAGCTAATAAATATATTTTAGACTTAGCTCAAAAAAATTTAAGAGAAAGGGTTGCAGAAGTTCTCGTTTTATTGTATGATACTTTTGAATTAGATGATGATAATAATATTAAGGTTTCGTTAACGCGTGAAGAAGTGGCTAATATTGTTGGAACTGCTACAGAATCTGTTATTCGACAACTTTCGGATTTTAAAAAAGAAAAAGTTATTGACCTGAAAGGACGTAGAATTAAAATTCTTGATATTAATAAGCTCAAAAAAATTAGCGGAATATTTTAAAAACTCTCCAAATTATTTAATAATGGCTAAATCAATTTTAATTACCGGAGGAGCAGGTTTTATTGGCTCTCATGTGGTTAAATTTTTTATTAAAAATCAACCTTCAGTTAATATTGTAAATTTAGATAAGCTTACTTATGCCGGAAATTTGCAAAATCTTGTGGAAGTTGAAAATAATAAAAACTACACCTTTGTTAAAGGTGATATTTGTGACGAAAATCTAGTTGAAAATTTGTTTGAAAAATATAATTTCGATTCTGTTATTCACCTCGCAGCCGAATCGCATGTTGATAGATCTATTTTAAACCCTATGGAATTTATCACAACTAATGTTGTTGGTACTGTTACTTTGTTAAATGTTGCTAAAAAATTCTGGTCTGATTTTTCCGACAAACTTTTTTATCACATTTCAACCGATGAAGTTTATGGGTCGCTCGAAAATGAAACCGATTTTTTTACCGAAACTACTTCTTATGATCCTCGAAGCCCTTATTCTGCGGCTAAAGCTTCTTCTGATCATTTTGTGAGAGCCTATCATAATACTTTTGGATTACCAGTTGTTATTAGCAATTGTTCTAACAACTATGGACCAAACCAATTTCCCGAAAAACTTATTCCTCTTGCAATAAACAATATTAAAAAAAATAATCCTATTCCTGTTTATGGCAAAGGTGAAAATATTAGAGATTGGCTTTTTGTTGTTGATCATGCAAGGGCAATTTTTGATATATTTCACAAAGGTGTTGTTGGACAAACTTACAATATTGGCGGAGATAACGAATGGAAAAATATAGATTTGATTAAATTATTGTGTAAAATAATGGATGAAAAATTAAATCGCCCCAAAAATACTTCCGAAAAATTAATAACTTTTGTTACCGACCGTGCCGGACACGATATGCGTTATGCTATTGATTCTTCTAAATTAAAATCTGAATTAAACTGGAAACCTTCTGTTTATTTTGAAGAAGGTTTAGAAAAAACAGTTGATTGGTATTTAAATAATGAACCTTGGTTAGAAAATATTGTTAATGGAAATTATAAAAATTACTATCAGGATTTATATAAAAACAGATAGAAATAAGTTGAATACATGAATAAAAAAACAATCATAATATTAGCTGTTGTGATGGCTGCCACAAGTATTTGGTTCGTTTTTTTTCAAATCAAGTGGATAAACGGTGTTGTTCAAATTCAGGAGAAAAATTTTATTGATAATATTAATTCTGCTTTAGATGAATTTGTTTCTAATCTTGAAAAACAAGAAATAATTCAAATTATTACAGATCAATCCTTTAGAATTGAAAATGATTCTTCTAAAATAAAGCTGCAACGCGATCCTTTTAATAATAATTTTATTTCAGATAGCACTGTTTTTTATCCGGTTATACAGCAAGATACTATTCCGCAAAATGGCTTTTCGGATACTAAAACGCTTGATAGACCCTATGAAAATCAAACATATTTTGTATATGAAATAATGAATCAGCTTACACAAAAGAGAATTAATACTCTTGAAAGAATAGATTCCATTAAAATTAAAACACTTCTTGAACAGGCTTTTAGTAAGTTTAATTTGAGTGAAAAGTATAAATTTGCAATTGTTGACGAAGAAGGAACATATTTCTATTCTTCTCATTCGTTTAATTTAGACGAAACTAATGAAGTTTTTAGAAAACAATTGTATCCTAATGATTTATATTCTCCTAAGAAAATATTTTTGGAAATATATTTTATCGAAGAAGAACACATTCTGTTTAAAAATTTACCAAAAATAGCTATTACATCTTTACTTTTAACGCTTATCGTTACATTTTTATTTGCTTTTACTTTATATGTTATTTTTAAACAAAAAAAGATTTCAGAAATGAAAAATGATTTTGTTAATAATATGACACATGAGCTTAAAACACCAATATCTACCATCTCTCTTGCTTCTCAGCTTTTAAAAGATGATACTATTCCTGCAGAAATGAAAGATTTGTCGTCTTTGGCTCGAATGATTTCGCAAGAAACTGAAAGATTAGGCTTTCAGGTGGAAAAAATACTGCAAATGGCTATCATTGAACGTGGGCGTGTAAAGTTTAAATTTGATGACATTGAAGTACATTCTGTTCTGAAAAATATTATTAGCAGCTTTGATCTTAAAGTTAAATCTTTAGACGGAAAATTATTTTCTAATCTTGCTGCTACTCATGACATTGTTTATGTTGATAAATTGCATTTTTCAAATATTATTTACAACTTGATAGATAATGCATTAAAATATAGCGATGAAACAGTAGAATTAACGGTTTCTACAAAAAACAAAGGTGATAAGGTAATTATTGAATTTGCCGACAAAGGAATTGGTATTGCTAAAGAGCATTTAAAGCATATTTTTGAGCAGTTTTACCGAGTTCCAACCGGAAACCTGCACAATGTTAAAGGATTTGGATTAGGGCTTTCCTATGTTAAAAGAATTGTTGATGAGTTTGGTGGATTTATTGATGTAAAAAGCTCGCCCGGCAAAGGTACAACTTTCTCAATTTCGTTACCCTTCACCAAAGAATAATTCTGATTATTTGTTTAATTTTTATTCTTTTATACGTTTTTATTTTAACTTAAATTTTTTGTTTTAATGATATTTGAAATTTTAAATAAATGTAACAGTTTTTTTGTATAATTTTTAATTCTAATTACTGTTGTTTTTTTGTTTTTTATTTCATTTTTTTTTAATAATAAATATTTTAATGTTTAGTATAAGTGCCTGAATAAGAGGTGTTTAGTTTTTGTTTTTGTGTCCTCAAACTTACTGTTTGTAAATTTTTGATGCTTTTTTTAATTCATTTTAACATTTAATTTGTTAAAAAAGTTATATTTTTACGAATAATTAAAAAAATTATTGTTATGAATAAAGCAAAATTACTTTTAGCTGAAGATGATTTAAACTTAGGCTCTTTATTAAAGCAATATATGGTAGCCAAAGGGTACGATATTGACTTAGTTTTTGACGGCGAAACCGCTTATAAGTTGTTTATGAAAAATACTTATGATTTATGTCTTTTAGATGTAATGATGCCTAAACAAGATGGTTTTACTTTAGGCAAAAATATTAAAAGAATAAATTCTAAAATGTCAATAATTTATCTTACAGCCAAATCACTTAAAGATGATGTTATTAAAGGTTTTGATCTTGGTGCCGACGACTATATAACAAAACCATTTGAAATGGAAGAGTTATTAGCTCGTATCGAAGCTGTATTAAGACGCACAAAAAAAGATAAAATTTCCGAATCAAAATTTGTTATTGGTAAATTTAACTTTGATTCTGTAAAACAAGAACTTTATCTCGACGATGAAATTACCAAATTAACAACTAAAGAAAATAGCTTGCTGAAAATTCTCGCACAAAACAAAAATGAATTAGTTGAACGCAACTATGTTTTGAAAGAGGTTTGGGGAGATGATTCTATTTTTAATGCTCGTAGTATGGACGTATATATTACTAAATTGCGTAAATATCTTCAGGCTGACGATGTTGTGAAAATTATAAATGTGCATTCAAAAGGCTTTAAATTAATTACCGAAGACGAATAGTTTTTTAATTAAATGGAAAAAGTAATTTTGAGCATAGGTAGCAGTTTGGGCGACAAGTATAAAAATTTGTCGTCGGCTGTTAACCACATAAATACTCATATTGGGAGCGTTGTAAAAAAATCTGAAATTTACGAATCAGAACCATGGGGTTTTAATGACAGTAACTCCTTTTTTAATATGGCTGTTGAGGTTAATACAGAATTATCTCCTGATGAGGTTTTAAAGAAAATTATTTTAATAGAAAATATTCATTTTAGAGAAAGAAATTCCAATTCATATCAAGCAAGAACTTTAGATATTGATATAGTTTTTTTTGGAAACTTAATTTATACTTCCGAATACCTTACGATTCCGCATAAACACGCCCATAAACGCTTATTTGTTTTGTTGCCTGTAAATGATATAATTAAAAATTTTGAACACCCTCTGCTAAAAAAAACAATTGAATTTTTAATTGAAAAATGTGAAGATAAATCTAAAATAGTTTGTTTAAATCTGCTTTAATGAAAAATATTGTATTAATATTTGTTTTTTTTATTCTACCCACAAAGTTTTTTTCGCAAAACAATATTGATTGTTCTTTAAATACATTTGGAGCAATTAACTACGTTGATAATCAAATAGAATTAGAAAATTTAACTTATCAAAATTTACCCGAACCAAGCTTTGAATTTAGTTCAAGTTGGTGGCAAAGTGTTTTATTTTTGTCTTATTTAACAATTTTGTCTTTTTTTTATACAAAATTTAATTCTGAAATATCAACAATATTTAAAGCTTTTTTTAAAAAAAATATTTTTAATCAATTAAATGTTTCTCAAAACACAATTTTTTATAATATTCTTGTTGTATTTAATTTTTTATTTTTCATTTTAATTTCAACTTTTTTTTACAGAATACTTAGAATTCAATCCCCGTATAATACCTATTCAAGTTTATTGCTTTATATATCTATATTTTCGGTGCTTTTTTTATTTTATCATATAAAACTTTTTAGTGCTTTTTTTTGGGGCTTTTTATTTGAAAAAAAAGACTTTTTTAAAGATTTTTACGTAAATTTACGCATAGCTAATCTTATCCAAAGTGTTATGTTACTGTTTGTTTTGTTTATTACAACCTACAATGTAAGTTTAAAAGCAAATTTAATTGATTTAGCGTTTTTTGTAATTATAAGTTCCTTTTTAATTCGTGTTTTTAATGTTCTACAACAATTTTTTTCCAAAGGTTTTTTATTGTTCTATCTGATTTTGTATCTTTGCACCGTTGAAATTTTACCTGTATTACTTGCTTATAAGTATTTACTGTCTGGTTTACAATAGTTTACAATAAAAAATAAAGTGAAGATGGCAAATAAAAGGATTTTAATCTCTCAGCCAAAGCCTGCGAGCAATTCTCCGTATTTTGATATTGAAAAGCGCTACAATGTAGATATAGATTTTAGAAAATTTTTTAGTATTGAACCCGTACCAGCACGCGAATTCAGAAAACTAAGAATTGATTTAGGAAGTTTTACTTCTGTAGTTTTTACAAGTAAAATAGCTGTAGATCATTACTTTAGAGTTGCCGAAGAGATGAGGTTTCAAGTACCTACAACTATGAAGTACTTTTGTATCAATGAAACTATCGCTCAGTATCTTAGTAAATATATTGTTTATCGTAAACGGAAAATTTCTTTTGCTGATGGTTCAATAGATGACTTTGTTTGTTTGATTGCCAGAACTCCCGAAGAAAAATATATACTTCCTGTTGCCGATAATCATAGAAACACCTTGATTAATAAACTTAAAAGGAAAAAAGTAAAAGTAACTAAAGCTGTTTTTTATCAAATCGCTTATTCAGATTTAAGTGATTTAAAACTAGATTACGATATAGTTGTTCTCTTCAGCCCTTCGGGTATGAAAGCTCTTGAAGAGAATTATGACGATTTAAAAGCAAATAATATTAAAATTGCTGCCTTTGGATCCGAAACATCTAAAGCTGTTACTAAGGCCGGCTTAAAAGTTTCTATTAAAGCCCCCACCACTGATTGTCCGTCTATGACTATGGCTATCGAAAAATATCTTAAAAATGGAAAAACAAAGTAAAAATACTTTCCCTAAAAATGAAAGAATTACTTCTCGTGATAAAATATTTCAGCTTTTTCAAAACGGTAAGCCGGTTAAGTCTTTTCCTGTTTATGCTAAGTATATTTTAGTTGAAAATCAAGAACTTTATTCTCAGATTTTAATTTCTGTTTCAAAAAAAAAAATAAAAAAAGCAGTTGATAGAAATAGAATTAAAAGATTAATTAGAGAAGCTTACAGGTTAAATAAATACATTTTAATTTCCGAACTTCAAGATAAAAATATTAAATTAGCAATTGTTATTAATTATTCTTTGTCTGTGCTTACTGATTTTAATGTTATAAATAAATCTATTGTTAAATTGTTTGCAAGAATTATTGAAGGGTTAAATGAATAATTTGTTGTTTTCTTTTGCTCAACTTTTGCCTTATAGTATATTAACTTCTACTAAGCATAAAAAGATTATTTTCCCTTTTTATCACACAGTTACAGATAGTTTTCCTTCTCATTTAATTCATTTATATCCAATAAAAAAACGCAAAGATTTTCTTAAGGATTTAGAATTTTTTTTAAAATATTACACTCCAATTTCAGTTGATGATTTTATTGAAAAAAGAATAAAGAGAAATTCTGTTTTGCTTACTTTTGATGATGGTTTAGTTGAAATTTTTGATGTTATAGCACCTATCTTAAAACAAAAAGGAATTCCAGCTGTTTTTTTTGTTAATTCTGCTTTTGTAGATAATAAAAATTTATTTTACAGATATAAAGTTTCAATTATTATTGATGAGATTTTGAAAGATCTTGAAAAAAATGAGTTAATTGAGGCTTTTTTAAAAAAACTTAATGTTTTTAATGGTAATACTTTGGATTCATTGCTTGAAATTAACTTTTTAAATTGTCATATTTTAGACGAAGTTTATCAACTTATTGGTGGTAGTTTTTATAAGTATTTACAACAAAATCCTGTTTATTTGAGTTCTGAACAAATTTCAAAGTTGAAAAATCAGGGATTCTGTATTGGTGCTCATAGTGTTAATCACCCTCGTTTTAAAAATATATCATTCGAAAATCAACTTAAACAAACTCTTGATAGTGTTAAATTTGTACATGATAATTTTAACCCAAGGTATAATTTATTTGCTTTTCCTTTTTCAGACGATGGAGTTTCTAAATTGTTTTTTGAAAAGCTTTTTTCTGCTTCTGATATAAGATATACTTTTGGTACAGCCGGCATAAAAAATGATGTTGTGCACAAAAATATTCAACGTATTCCAATGGAAAACGGGAAAAGTGCAAAACAGACACTAAAATATCAATATTTTGCAAATTTGCTTAAAAGTTTATTAAACAAGAACACTATTTATCGATAGTTATGCGAATGCGTAGTCTCCCTCACCATCTTGAAAAACTAAGTCTTTTTTAAAATACTTGCTCAAACTATTGCTAACAATAAATTCTTTTTTATATGATTTTGAATAAAAATATGTGTTTTTTCTTGTTTTAAACCAATTACATAAATCATTGTTAAAGGTGAAAAAACTTAATATTTTATATTTTATTATATGGTTTAAAATTATTTGTCCTATTGTTTTAACGTTTTCTTTTTTATAATATATATAAGGTATTTCTAAAGTTCCCTCAATTTCTGTAAAAAAGATTATTGCAATTGTTTTGTTTTTGTTGTTAATTACTCGTAATATTTTATTTGAAAATGTTTTTTTAACCGATGAAAAGTAATACCTTTTCTGAAAATCATCTTTTGTTGTTCCTTCCTCAATCCAAGGATTTTTTATTATCCAATTTATCTCATTTACATTTCTTTTAAATGCCTCATTTGTATTAATACTTGAAATAAAAATTTCATCTTCTTTTGTTAATTCTGTAATATATTCAGTGTTTAAATTTTTTAATTTTTTTGAATTAAAAATATTAAGTTTTAAATTTATTATAAAGTTTATGCTTAAATCAAATGTTTTTAAAAGTAATTTGTATTTTGGCAACTTTTGTGCTAAATTTAATCTAAAAAAAAATTTTTTTGCATTCAGTTCTTTAATAACAGTAAATTTTTTTAGAGATTTAATTATTGTTTTGGTAACCTCGGTTAAATCCCTCATCATAATATTATTGTTATATGCTTTTAAAAAAGCAAAAAATAAGCTTAAAGCTCCTTTGGCAGATGCTGATTTATCTGTCCACCAGCAACTATTCCAGGCGGTTTTTATTTCCGGAAAATCTGTAATTTTATCAGGTAAAGCTCCAATGTAACCAATAATTTGTTCGTTATCGTTTACAGCAATAATAAGTAAAACATCATTTTCTTGGGCTCTTGGATTATTAACTTGTGAAAGTGCTCTTGAACGAGTTATTGGAATGTTTTCTGATTTTTTGTATAAATCTGTTTCCAGAAAATTTAGGAGTTCATTTTTTCTTATTTCAATTATTTTCATTTTTAAGCTCCGAAATTTTATTTGTTATTTCTTCCACTGTTGTTAGTTCAAGAATGTCTTCAAAATCAAAATTTATTTTGAAAATATTCTCTATTTCGTTTAATATTAAAATGTGTTTTAATGAAGACCATTCCGCTATATCTTCTGAATTTGTTTTTGAATCTATTTTTAAGTTATTGTTTTCTAACAGGTTATATATTGTTTTAATTACCTGCTCTTGTATCGTATTCTTGTCCATTATTGTTTGTTTTTGTTGATGCAAATAAATAAATTTTTAATTTTTCGATAAAACCTAATTTTTGATATATTTTTTCTCCTGATTTTGTAGCATGAAGAACAAATCTTGTTTGACCTGCAATAAATGCTTTGTTAATCGCAAATTTAGTCATTTTTGTGCCAAAACCTTTTCCTCTTTGTTTATTATCAGTTGAAATAAAATATAATCCGGTTTCTGTTTCAGTAGTATATGTTAAAGATGTAGCAACGGGGTCTGCTGCTTCTCGTCCTAAATAAAAAGAAAATTGTTTGTTTTTCAGACAGTCTTTAAATACCTCATATTCAAGTGTTTTCTTTTTTAAAACTTCATTATTAACTATTTTAAACCAAGTTTTTAAATCACTTTCGGTTTTAACTTTTTCAACAGTAAAGCAGTTTATTGGATTGTTTTCAATGTTTTCGGTTAATTCTAATATCATTCCTTTCCATTGTGCTACAGGTATTAAATCGCATTGTTTTAAAATGTTTTTGTCTGTTGGTAAATGTTTTTCGGTGAGCACAATTAACGCATTATTTTCTCTTGCTGCTTTACTTAAGTTTTCGAGCTCTCTCAAATTGTTTTTTCCGAATACGTTGTTACTAATTAGTAATTTAGGCCATACATAATCTTTTCTACTTGTAAGAAAAAAGTCGGAATAATTTAAAGTAATCGGTGAAGAGTTTATGGCTCTGTAAAAATTAGATAAATTATTGAAAATTAGTTTATTTTGATTTTGATAATTCATTTTTAGCAATTTCTTTAAGCTTATTTTTATCAATTTTACCACTTGGTAAAAGAGGAAAAGTTTTTAAATTTATTATTTTAGAAGGAAGCATGTAAGCAGGTAAATTGTTGTTTAAAAAAAATTTAAAGTCGTTTAAGTCTGATAAATTTAGTGTAAATAAAAATATTTCAATTGCTTGAGTATTATTTTCTGCTGTAACAGCAACATAGTTCAATTGATTGTTATAATTTGCAGCAATTTTTTCTATTTCAGATAATTCTACTCTGTAACCCTGTATTTGCACCTGATTATCTTTTCTGCCTATATAAATAAAGTCGTTATCTTTATCAATATAAGCCAAATCGCCTGTTTTATAAAACTTAGTTTCGTTTATTTGCAAAAAAGAAGCATTTGTTTTTTCAGTATCGTTAAAATAACCTATTGCAACTTGTTCTCCTCCAAGGCATAATTCTCCTATTTCATTTGTGTTTTTTTTGTTGTTTTTTTCGTCAACAATAATAGCTTTATTTTCTCCAAATGTTTTACCAATTGAAATTATTCCGTTATTACTTTTTGTGTTTATTTCGGAAATGTTTACAGGGAAAATATGAGTGTTAATTGTTGCCTCTGTTGGACCATAAACATTATAAATCTGTCCATTAGGCACACATTTTTGCCAACTTTCTGCAATATGTGTTTTAAATTCTTCGCCGCCTAAAAGATTGTATTTCAGGTGTTCTAATTTTATCTTGTTAAAATAAGGTAATAATAAATGTAAAACCGAAGGAGGAAATTTAGCAAATGTTAGTTTGTATTTATCCATTATTTTGTAGGCTTGTATAAATTTCAGTTTTGTTGGCGAAACGGTATATACCGAAGCACCTAAAAATAAAGGTAATAAATAACAATGTAGCGATGCATCAAATGTTAGATCGTAAATTTGTAAAAATCTATCGTTTTCTGTTAAGTTTTTAAAATAATTTTTAAAATTAACTATAAAACTGTTTATGTTTTTGTAGCTGATTTTTACCCCTTTGGGCACTCCCGTTGAACCTGAAGTAAAAAGAATATAAGCTATGCTTTTATCGTTTGGTTTTAAAATAATATTTGTAATGCTATCTGCCAAATTAACAGGGTTTATTGTAGGATTATCTGAATTATTTGTTGAAATAATTTCTTTAGCTGATATTTGATTTAAAATTCTTTGATTTCGATGTGTTGGGTGAGCTGAATTAATAGGAATAAAAGTTGCTCCTATTAAAAACGTTGATATTATTGCTGCATAAGTGTCTATGTTATTGTACGTATATATGACAATAGCGTCGTTTTGTTCTGTTTTTTTTCTTTTTAGTTCTTTGTAAATACTTGAAATGCGATTTTTTAAAAAATTGTAGCTGTAAGCAGAGTCTTCTATAACAAATGCTGTTCTATCATTAAATTGAGTGAAATTATTAAGTATTTTTTCAAAAAGCATGAGCGATGAATATTTTAATTTTTACCTTTGTATTCATTTTAATAATTCTGTAACAGTGCAAAAATAGTTATTTTATTTTTTTGCAAAATACTTATTTTCATAATGAATATTTTATACGTAAAAAACAAAGAAATTGATAAAAAAAAATGGGATAATTGCTTGTTGCTTGCAGAAAATGGGTTGATTTATGGCTGCAGTTGGTATTTAGATATTGTTTGTGATACATGGGATGCTTTAATTGCTGATGATTATAAATTTGTGTTGCCTTTGCCGGTTAAGAAAAAATATTTTTTTAAAGCTGTGCATAAGCCCGTTTACGTTCAAAAATTTAATGTTTTTGGTAATAATCTTCTTCCTAATATTGTTGAAAAATTTATCGAAAAAATACCTTCTATTTTTATTAATTTTTCTGTTAGCCTTGGTTGCAATTATTCGGAATTTGTCAGTAATTTCGATGTTACCGAAAATAAATCTCAGATTTTGTTTTTAAATAATTCTTATGAAGAATTATTTAATAATTTTGATAAAGCACATAAAAAAAATACTCGTAAGGCTATTAAAAATGGAGTTGTTGTAAATGAGACCCAAAATATTAATAATGTTGTTTTAATGAAACGTGAAGTTCATAAAAATAAAAATATTTTGCTTCAAGATATTGATTACCAAAAACTTTTAGATTTAGTAACTTTTAATGTTTTAGAAAAAGGTGGTGAAATTTTTGACGCTTTTTATGAAAATAATCTTATAGCAACTGCTTTTTTTGCAAAATTTAAAAATACATATACACTTTTTTCAGGAAATAGTATTCTTGCAAGAAAATTAGGTGCAAGTTATATTATTATAAATGAATTTATACGGAAACATCAAAATTCAAATGTTGCTATTGATTTTGCAGGTTCTAATATCAAATCTATAGCAGATTGGAATTTGGGTTTTGGTGCCCACAATATTTTTTATTACTCCTTTTCAAAAAAACATTCTGCTGTTTATAACTTTTTTAGCGGATTATTGCGTTGATTTTTTTATACTAAATAACTCTATTCACTTGATTTGTAAATCCATAGAATTACAATCGTTTTTAAAAATGCTGACACTACAGATAAAGAAATTAAAGCAATATATGGATTGTTTGTGATTTTGTAACTTATCCATATTGATAAAAATTTTGCGATAAATGTTATAATAAGCCAATATAGTAAAATGTTTTGTTGGTTTGTTATGGTAGGAACACTAGTTATTGGCTGTGATAAAAAGTTGATAAACATTGCCGGTAATAAAATTAAAATATAGAAGGTTAATTCTTTCCATTCTTCTCCAAATATATAATGTATAAACGGAGAAATACCTGCAATAAAAATAATAGGTAATATACTTATTTTAAGTAAATTAATTGTAGTCTTTTTAATTAAAGGTTTTAATGATACTTTGTTACTGTATGTAACTGACGCTTTTTGATAAAATACTTGTCCAATTGAGCCTCCTAACATACTGAATGGAGTTCCCACGATTTTGTATGCCATACCGTAAAATCCGGCCACTGAGGTTGAGAAAAATCCTGTTAGAAGATATACAGGTATTTCATTAGATAAGTTTGTTGCAAAATTTATTAATGTATTGAATGTTGGTATTTTTTTGTATCTGATTAGTAAAATTTTCATTCTTTTGGGGCTAATATTTTTAATGTGTTTTAACAATTCTTTTGTTGTCATTAAAATCATTAATAATGCCGCAACGATTTGTCCTACTAAGTATCCGATAACCAAACCCGAGTTGTTTAAAAGAAAATAATTAGTTCCAATTTGTACTGTTCCTGTTGAAATATTAAGTGTTATTTTACCAATGCTAATTTTTTTGTACTTCATGTTTCTGTTGTTCCAAGCAGAAAATGTTTCGAAAGTGCCAATAAAAAACAATGTAATTGGAATTATTAAAAGGTAATTACTTATTGCTGCAGTTTTTTGATACGTGCTAAGTAAATCTTTGAAAATAATAGCGATTAAATAAAACAAAACAGACGTTGTTATAGTAAAAAATATTGAAAGAGCAAAAGCATTTATTGCCCAAAAGTTTTTTTTTGGTAAAATAATAGCTAATTCCAGTCTTAGTGTAGTTACTTTTTTTAGTATGTTTATGGTGCTTATAAAAATAAAATAAACACCAAATAATTCATCAGAATAAAGTCGTGTTAATATTGGGGTTATCACCAGAATAAAAAATTGGCCTAAAGCCGAGCCTGTTATTAATGTGAAAACGTTTTTAACAAACTCATTTTTTGTTATAAAAGATAATCTATTCACTTATTTTTTTTTGAAGAAAGAAATCTGAAAATTTTAGGAAATCTTTTATATGCAATGTTTAATCTGTAATATTTTGAAGCACCAAATTCGTTAAAAATTTTTTGAGCATTTTCAGAATAATTGCATTCAAAATTTAATGAAAGAACTTTGCTCGAATTTATTTTTATAAATTTGTCAATAATTAGCGAAAGAGTATTTATTTCATCATTAATTGCTGCAATTGCCAGTAAATCAGCTGAGTATGATGAAAGTATAAAGATTCCTAATCCAATTAATTCGTTTTTTTCGGAAAATACAGCCAGTACAGTTGAAAGATTTTTAATTGCTGTTATTGAAAGAACTCTTCTTAAATAGTTGTATTTTTTTGTGTCTTTAAAGTAATTTATCTTGTTTAAAAAAGCTATTATTTCATTTATTGATAGCCCGCTTATGATGTAAGTTTTTTGTTTTACAGCAAGTCTTTTTTTTATAAGATTAGAATATTCGTCGTAATTTTTAGTGTAAATATTGTATAAGTCTATTGAATGATATGTTTTTTTGCTTATTTGTTCTTCTCTATTAAACGAATTTAATTTGTTAAGCGGTAATTCAAAAGAAAGTATGTTTTTGGGCAATGAATTAAAAAAAAATTCGATTTGAGTTTTGTCATGAATTTTATTAAAAAAAAATCCAAGTTTTGGGATTAAAGGAGGTGTATATATAATTAGCTGATTAAATTTTGTATAGTATGGCAAAGGCATTATTATTGAATAATCGGAAGAGGCAAGTGCCCCCCAGTTTTCGCAAACTGCATCTAAATACCATGAATATGAGTAAGTTAGTGGACATGCAGATTCCGAAATAGCTTGATTCCACTTTGAAAAGTTTATTTGCTCATTTTTTAAAAATTTTATTTCCATCATAGAATTAAACCTTCATCTTTAAAGCTAAAAAACTGATTTCCTGAAATAATTAAATGGTCTATTATATTTATATTTAATATTTTACCAGCATCTAATATTTTGTTTGTGAGTTTAATATCTACTTCGCTGGGTTGTATATTTCCAGAGGGGTGGTTGTGGCATAAAATCATACCAATAGCATGTTTTTCTATGGCATTTTTCATTAGTATTCTAATGTCAACAGTTGTTGAGTTTATTCCACCTTGTCCAATTTTTGAACTATAAATAATTTTATTTGCTTGATTTAAAAAAATAGCCCAAAACTCTTCGTGTTTTAAATCACCAATTAATGGGTACATATAATTGAAAACGTTTTGAGGAGAGTTGATTTTTTTAAGTTCAATTATTTCAGATTTAGCTCTTCTTTTGCCTAATTCCAAAGCTGCAATTATCGAAACGGCTTTAGCTTGGCCTATTCCTTTGTATTTTAGCAGACCTTCTATTGATAATTTCCCTAAGTTGTTTAAATTAGAGTTGTTGTCTAATAAAATTTCCCGAGCCAAATCTACTGCTGTTAATTCTTTGTTTCCCGAGCCAATTAAAATAGCGATAAGTTCGGCATCGGATAGTGTGTTTATTCCTTTTAAAAGAAGCTTTTCTCTTGGTTTATCTTCAACAGACCAGTCTTTTATTGTTTTTTTCATCGCTAATTTTTTTGCTAAAAATTTAGTTCAAAAATAAAAAAAAAAGCCGACCTAAAAAATATGGTCGGCTTCGCAGGGCACAAATCAAACGCACAAAAAATTTTTAATCAAAAATAAATTTATAACCTATTTGCTTAAATGGAACCTTAATAAGTTCTTGGTATTCTTTTCCGGTTTCCATCATATCTTCATCATCGTCAGGATAATACCATTCAATTATAACTTCTTTACCTGTTGAATTTAATTCTTCCATTTTATATAAGATGTCCATAATTATTTTTGAAGATGCAGTGTTAAAATAATCAAGTTTAAGAGTCATTACCGTGCTTTCTGCAGGTTGAGAAATATATTCATCTAACCAAGATAGTATATCGCCAAAGTATGTAGTAACATCAGGTGGAAATGATTTACCTTCAATTAACAAAATGCCTGTTTTTGCGTCAAAATTTACTTTTGGTGTATCTATATGAGGTTTTCTAATAAGTTTTTCGTTCATAATTCAAATTATTTTTGTAAAATAGACAAAAATCGTGCAAATTTTTAATTCATTACAACCTCTTGAACGAACTCTTCAGATTTTCCATCATAAAAAATCTTAACAATTAATTTATCGCTTATTATGTTTTCTTTGTTGATAAAATAATCTAAAGATGCTTTTTTTGTTTTCCTTGAAAATTTGAATATTGTTTCGTCTTCGTCTGCTACTTGTTTTACTGATAGTGAATCAATGTAGTTAAACGAGATGACTTTTATTTTTATGTATAGAACGCTGTTGTTTTTTAATTTCACTTCGGTTAAGTGAATTGAACTGTTTGTGGCTTTTTTTAAAGTTAAATTAAGGGCTGTCACACTTAATAGTAACACAACTAATATGTAATATACATGTGACTTCATTTTTTGCCAACAACTTTATTGAAACTATTTAACAATTAAAACTGTAACTAACTCCTTGACAAATACAATATACTTGTTTGAAGTTTTCATTGACAAATATAAATAATATCTTTATTAAAAATGCAACTTTAAGGTAAATATTTTAAGTAAAATTATAAGTCTTTCATGATTTTTATTAA
>JAFGXO010000049.1 GCA_016936595.1 Bacteroidales bacterium
ACATTTTAAATTTTTGCATAAATCAAAATAAAAATAAAAATTTGCCGGCCAAAGTAAAAAAAAATGATTATAATTATCTGTTATTTAGCAATTTACAATAAAACGAACAAAATATTAGTCAGTTTAATGTTTTGAGTTAAAAAAGATAAAAAAATATTTACCATAAAAATTTTATTTATTGTTAAAATTATTAAAAAAAAGAATAATTTAATTTTAAAATTTGCATCTTTGAATAGATAATCAAAAAACAAATCTCTAAACTTGAAGTAACTAAAAATATACATGGACATCTAAACAACCTAAATTTTGCATCTTTTTACGAGAACTAAAAAAAATCATTGACATATCATAACTCTAAAAAATTTAATAAATGAAAAAGATTATTTTGTTTACAGGAATGTTTTTTTGCATCTTTTTTTTAAGTGCACAAAACAATCAAATTGAATTTGTAAAATTCAGCGAAAAAAATAGTGTTGAAAATTATAATGATGATTTTATAATCTCAAGTGGCTTCTATCAAGATAATTTTCTCAATTTATCTGTTTTTTATGGAGGTGGTTGTACAGAACATGATTTTTATTACACCTTTAATAATCAGACTAATTCAGACACATTAACATTAATAATTTATCATAATGCAAAAGAAGATGTTTGTCAAGCTTTAGTAGAAAAACAATTTAGTATTAATATTTCTATTGTTTCAAATTTAACTAATATCAAAATAATAAAAGTTGTAAGTGGCAACCTTAGTAATACTATGGCAATTTATCCAACTACAAACTTTTCAAAACTCAAATTATTTGAAGCAAAAGAATTGATAAAAAAATATCAACCCAATGCAAATT
Source organism: Bacteroidales bacterium (assembly GCA_016936595.1). Taxonomy (GTDB): domain Bacteria; phylum Bacteroidota; class Bacteroidia; order Bacteroidales; family JAFGUD01; genus JAFGUD01. The sequence goes on from JAFGXO010000049.1 coordinate 846, forward strand.
AAATTACTGAACTTACAAATGATGAGATATGGAATAAAATGAATACCCAACTTTATAGAGCTGAAAATGATAGCATTATGTTTTTTGCAATCACCAATAAAACAGTAACTTATTTAGGAGGTCATTACAGCTTCGATTTAAATTATGTTATTTGTGACTTAGATCTTGATGGTGATTTTGAATGTATATACACTTATCAGTTTGGTTCGGGTGTTTCAAGAGGTGTTTTAGGAGTATATACTAAAAGCCAATTACTTGAAATTGATAATACATGCAAAATACCAGCAAATTATACAATTTCAAATTTTAATTTTATCAAAAAATCAGATTATTTTCTGGAAATTAATGTTCAAACTATAGATGAAGAAATTATGCATGGACAACTAAAAATTGAAAACAAAACAAAAGTTATTTTGCAACCAAAATAACAATAAACTTAAAACAATCTCAATGAAGTTTATAAAATAATAAAAGAAAAACGTAAATAAAAAAAGAGTTCCGACCAAATGGACGAAACTCAATATAAATATTCAGGTAATTTGTTGTTTACATATCGTTTTCAAGGTCTTCTAAAATAATTTCTATTTCTTTTTCAAGTTGATTAAAATATGTTTCTACAGGTTCAGTTGTTCCATCGCTGAATAATATATAGCTTTCGCAATATGAGAAGTATTCGTCTGTAATTTCTTGCTGAATTACTTCTCCAATGTATCTATTAGCTAATGTATATATCTTAATTTCAATTTCATCATTAAAATCGTTACAATCTTCAATAGTGTTTAAGTTGTCAAAACTAAAAGTGATTTTTAATCCTCCTGAGTTTTCAACATTATGCATTTTAACTGTACCATTTCCACTAATTAGTTCATCCATTTCTTTATTGTTAAAAACTAATTCAGTAGAGATGTCATTTATTTTACTCATTCCATTTTTTAAAGAAACGTTTGCTTTTAATATATTATCAATAAAAGTCCAATCTACATCAAAAGCTAATTTGCCAAGTTTTATTTTTACATCACCATCAATTGGTAGTTCCGTGCTTAAATCAAATTCCATATTAACATCTACCAAAGCTATTTCCTTGTCATTTTGAGTTAAAATAGCATAGATTACAGTAGGGAAATAATTACCATCATTTGTTTTTATTTCTTCGTATTTTGTCCATTCTAATTTGCAATCATTAGTAGTGCTATTATTGGAAGGGAAAAGAATAATTATGCTTGACGAATTATTTTCGTGACTCCATTCTTCTGTTGAGCTATTCCAGGTATATGTTCCTTGATATTCGGATAAAGAAAACTCTTCACTTCCAAGTTTTTTATTGAAAATCTTTGGGTAAGTTCCAATAAGTAAATTTCTTATACTTAGGCTCATTTCTCTTATTTTAATGATATTGTCAGAATTTAATCCTTTTTTTAAATCAATACCATCTGTGCCTAAGTTTAAAATGCCTAAGGCTGCATTTCTAAACTCGGTGTCATTTACTAATTCAATTTGTAAGGCTATACTTGCTGTTGCATCATCTAATTCTTCTTTTCCTTTTTCAGAACTAACTTTACACGATGAAAATGTAATTATTAATGATAAAAAAGCTAAGGTTAAAATTTTAATTTTGTTCATTACTACAATTTTTTTATGGTTTATTATTCTATGCAAATAAAATACTATTTAATTATTTCACAAAAATACAAATTGGAATTTAACATATTTTAAGATTACGTTAAATTTTACATCAAAGATAAAAATTAATATATTTGCACCAAAATTATCGCAACTTGCAAATTTACTTTTATAAAACACTTGTAATGAGTAATTTATAAATTTATTTTTTACGTTTTTTTTCAAATTCATATTTTCACGATGGATTTTAAGTAAAAGGCATGTTTAAGTATTTTCGAAAAATATTTAGACCTTAATTGTCGATAAATTGTTGATATTCTGATATTTTTTGCAACAACCTTTGAGCTAGAAGAGCACTGGCATTTTTAAGCTCATTGTAAATAATTTCAGCTTCGGCTTTATAAGTAATAATTTTTTCCTGACTCCAAAAATAAGGCGGTGCTTTTAAGTTGCATATTCTGTCGGCAAGTTTAACCATGGCAATTTCGGGAGGTTGAAGTTTTATTCTCTGCAAGCAATCAATCATTCTAATAATTTTATCGGGTATTTTAGGATCTTTGGTCAAAGCTAATACACCCTGGGCAACTTTTTCGCCAAATGTTTGTTTAATAAAACTATATTCTAAAGAAGTATCTTCAAGGGAATCATGTAAAATTGCACACTTTACAGCAAAATCGGTATCAATATAATCAATACAAGATGTAGCGTTGTATATTTCAAAAACAACAGCACCAATATGACTTAAATACTCAATATGTTCTTCCTTTTCAATTCCTCCGTATTTTTGTCCGTCATGAATTTTAGAGGCAATATTCCAAGCTAATTGTATTTTATCCATATTTATTTTAAAAGATCTTTTAAGTGTTTAGCAAATTTTCTATCTTCACCTAAAACATGCATACGAAGCCAATCGGCAGCAAAATCAAGAACAGTAGAGTTTATTTCTTGTTTTCCGATAATTATAGTTGATTTAAAAAACTTAATTTCATCAATAAAATATCTATGATATCTTTTATGTGCCTCTCGTTCAGGAAAAAAAGTTTGTTCCATCATTGCTTCTTCTGTGTCAAAATGTTCTTTTGAGTAGTTAAATAAATCCGAAACAGTTTGTGCTATATATAAATGTGCTTCTTTTTTTATAATTGCTTGATATAATTTATTAACGTATTCAAACAGTTGCTGATGTTGTTTATCCAAAACAAGATTATTAACAGAAAAAAGTTCGTCCCATTGAAGTAATTCTTCCTCCATAAAAATAGTATTAATTTATCACAAAAAAAATTTTGAAAATAAAATTGAGTTGTTAACATTTTAATATTAACAACTCATTATTTTACACAACCGGATTAAAAACCCGAGCTTTTGCTTCTCTATCTAACATGAATAATGCAGAACCTTTTCCTTCAATTAATATTAACTGTTGTAAAACTTCGTCAACCGAGGCTTCTTCTTCAACTTGTTCGTCAACAAACCATTGTAAAAAGCTAACACTTGCATGATCTTTTTCTTCAAAAGCAATGGTCATTAAATTGTTAATTAACGAAGTAACGTGTTGTTCGTGTTTTAAAGTTTCTTCAAAAATTTCAATTATTCCGTTCCAACTCGAACGAGGTTTTTCGATTGCCTCAAGTTCTACAGAACCACCTCTTTCAATCACATAATTATAAAACTTTAAAGCGTGCGACATTTCCTCTTGAAATTGAATTTCCATCCAATTTGCAAAACCACTTAAATTTATAGAAGACAAGTAAGCTGACATTGACAAATATAGATAAGCTGAATAAAATTCAGCATTAATTTGTTTGTTAAACTCTTGTTCAATTTTTTTGTTTATCATAATTTTTTTTTTTTACAAAATAAAAAAAAGTGCTTGAATAAAACAAGCACTTTTATAAATATTACATATATTTCATTTTCTTAACAAAAAATTTCACTAACTGGAATGATATAAATAGGAACACAGGCCACATTATATACCATAGTAAAGCAACTGTATGTGTCATAATTTTTATGTTTTAATTTTAAATTATTTTTGGTTAATTCTCTAATTTGAGCATTCAAATTAAAAAAATTGATTAACAAATTAGTAACTCATTGAGTCGTTTTCGATATCTTCTTTATCGATTTTTTTGCGAGTTAAAGCACGCCAAGCATACCAAATATAAGCAACCACAAACGGTACAGCAAGCGAAACGTAACCCATAGTAACTAAAGTAAATCTACTTGAAGAAGAGTTTTCGATAGTAAGAGAACTTTGCAAATCGGCAACCGAAGGATAATAAGAAGTATTATTAAATCCGGCTAATAAGAATAAAGCTAAAACAGCAAGTAAAGAGCCTGCACCTGTCCACCAAAATGCTTTATCATCTCCTTTAAAAGCACCCTTAAAAATTCCAAATAGCACAAGAACAACACCAACTAAGAAAATGATAAGCACTATTGGCATTTGTAAAAGATTGTGTAAATATTTAAATTTTTCAAGAGAAACTATTTTAGTATCGGGATCAACAGCAAAACCTTGTTTGGTTAATATTAAGCCAACAAACAATAAGAAGAAAACCAAAAACATAACCGAACATTTTTTGAGTGCTTTAGTTACTCTTTGCTTTATTTCTTTACTATCTATAGAAAACATAAAATACATTCCTCCAAGAACTCTTGACAAAAACAAAACAGCCAACCCTAAGCTTAAATTAACAATAAAGCTTGGATAACCATTATAAGTTGCCCAAATAGCTTCTAAGCCATGAGTTCCGGTTGTCCATTGCGAAACAGCTTGACTTTCGGTAATTAAATTTCTGTCGATAACAAAATTAGATCCGGTAAAAAATGTTCCAACGGCTGCACCAATAAGTACAGTTGATAAAACTCCATTAAGAACTAAAAAAATATCAAAAGTTTTTGTGCCTAAAAAATTACCTTCTTTAGTTCTGTATTCATACGAAACGGCTTGAATAATAAAACTGAAGAGAATTAAAATCCACACCCAATATGCTCCGCCAAAACTTGTTGAATAAAACAGAGGAAAAGAAGCAAAAAATGCTCCACCAAAAGTTACTAGAGTAGTAAACGTTAAGTCCCAACGACGTCCGAGAGAGTTAATTAACATTGATCTTTCTGAGTCATTTTTAGCAATTTGACCAATCATAGTTTGTCCGCCTTGAACAAAGGTCAAAAATACAAAACCTGCAGCAAGAATGGATACAATAATCCACCAATAATGCTGTAATACTGATGTTGATAGTGCTTCAAACATATTTACGCCTCCTCGTTATTTAAGTTTGGTCCTTTTTTAATCATTTTAAACATTATTCCCAGTTCGGCAATTAATAGAGCAGTAAAAATTGCAGCAAACATAAAGAACGTTATCTGTACAGAACTTGCTTGCAAACCGGAAGTTGCAGCCTGAACAGGAAGAATATCTTGTATAGTCCATGGTTGACGACCAACTTCGGCAACTATCCAACCTAATTGAGAAGCCAAGTATGCTAAGAAAATATTTAAAACTGAAAGTTTTAAAAGAAGTTTTTTATTGGCAAACTTATCTTTTAAAGACAAGAAAAGTATTACGGCAAAAATAAAAATAAAGTAACCTCCAAGCATTACCATTAAATGAAAAGAATAAAAGGTAAGAGCAACAGGTGGCACAGTTTCTTCAACATCTTCAAAATATGCATATCCAAAATTATGATAATTATCTTCAAGCAATTGTTTATATTCGGCAGCAGCAACTGTATCTCCGGCATCAAAAGCTATCTTATAATTTTTAAAAGCATCAACAGCTATTTTTCCGCTAAACATTCTATCCTGAGTGCTAGGAATATCATGATCAGGATCACCATATAATAAGTCATTTATTCCGGGAACGTATCCATTAAAATCGCGGGTTGCGAAAAAAGATAATATTCCGGGCAGCTTAATTCCTACTGCATCATCACCTTTTTTAGCGATTCCAATAGCAATAAGTCCTACATTTTCACCACCATTATATAAACCTTCCATAGCAGCTAATTTCATGGGTTGTTTTTTTGCAACATTATATGCCGAACCGTCACCGGTAACAGCAACCATAATTGAAGCAAACAAGCCAAAAACAGAAGCTACTAATATACTTCTTTTTGCAAAAAGGATGTGCCTGTTTTTAAGAATATACCACGAAGCAACACCAATCACAAAAAACGAGCCTAATAAATAAGCTTGAGTAATAGTATGTAAAAATTTGTTTACGGCAGTTTCTGAAAGCACAACGCTTGCAAAACTAACCATTTCGTTACGAGCAGTTTCGGGATTAAAAACTGTTCCGGCAGGATCTTGCATCCATGCATTAGCAACTAAAATCCAAATAGCAGATAAGTTTGTTCCAATTGCTGTTAACCAAGTTGACCACAAGTGGAATTTTTTATTTACTCTACCCCACCCGAATAGCATTACAGCTACGAATGTTGATTCCATAAAAAAGGCAAAAATACCTTCAATAGCTAAAGGTGCTCCAAAAATGTCGCCAACGAACCAAGAATAATTTGACCAGTTTGTTCCGAACTCAAATTCAAGAATAATTCCTGTGGCTACACCAATAGCAAAATTAACTGCAAAAAGTTTCATCCAAAACTTTGTGGTTTCTTTCCATTTCTCTTCACCTGATCTTACGTATAAAGTATGCATAAATGCAATAATAAAACTAAGACCAAGAGTAAGAGGAACAAAAATCCAGTGATACATGGCTGTAAGAGCAAATTGTGCTCTCGACCAATCTACTAAGGCTGTTAAAAGATGTTCACTCATAATTTTAAGGGTTTGTTAATTGATTTATTACGTGTTCTGATTTTTGTTTATCTGTTTCATATCGGGAATCAAGATAATCTTGAAAGAAAAACACTTTTAAAATGCCAAAAAATATTATCATTTTGATAATTATTATTAAAAATAATCTTTTGCCATATTTACCCATATTGGTAAAACTTTCTGAATAAAATTTCCAAATTTTCTTTAGCATAACAAAGGTGTTAAAATTATAAATTTTTTGTTATTGAGTAAACAAAATTAAAAAGAATTTGTAACTAAACAAAAAGATTTTTTTATCTTATTAAAAAAAACAATTATTTTTTGTAAAACTAAAATTTTATATATA
>JAFGXO010000050.1 GCA_016936595.1 Bacteroidales bacterium
AACCGCTGTCGGTACTCCTGAAGCACCTATTACTTTCACATCAAGCTCATCTTCTCCTTCTGCCGGTGATTGGGGTTCAATTGTTTTTGATGAAAACACAAATTCAGGAACAATATTGAATTATTGTAACATATCTTACGGCTCTGATGAAGACTGGGGAATAATTGAGGTATGGAACAATTCTAACACAACAATTTCAAACTGCAATATATCAAATTCAGCAGGACACGGAATTTACATCAATAACTCTACCGTAAACATTTCTAATAATATTTTCACAGACATTGCTGGAGAAGACATCTTCTATGACCCCGGCAAATAAAATTTCAGAATAAATTTTAATTTAAGCCGGTTTTTTGAGCCGGTTTTTTTATCCATTATAAGCTGCTGATTACTAAGAACTAACAAACTAATCAAAAACATTTTATTAAAAAATCCATTTTATTCTTTTATTTTTCAACCAATAATAGTGTTTTTTTTCTATCTTTGAATGAAAAATTGAATATGACTGATAATAAAAAAACAACAAAAGAACCGGTAAAAGAAGTTAAATTAACACGCGAATTTGTTAAATCTTTACCAAAAGCAGAATTGCATTGTCATCTTGACGGCTCAATGAGAGTTGAAACAATTATGGATATTGCAAAAAAAGAAGGAGTAAAACTTCCATCAGACGATATAGTTGAATTACGCAAAATATTGGAAGTAGGAATGAAATGCAAAAGCTTAGAAGAGTATCTTCGCCCTTTTGACATTACTGCCGAAGTTTTACAAACTGAAGATGCTCTAATTAGAGCAACATACGAGCTTGCCGAAGATGCAGCCGAAGAAAATGTTCGTTATATTGAAATAAGATTTGCCCCTTTGTGGCACATAAAAAAAGGCCTTTCGTTAACTCAAGTTATCGAAGCAGCTATTGAAGGTGCACGTAGAGCCGAAAGAAAATTTAACATCAGAACCGGAATTATTATTTGTGGAATTAGACACACAACTCCGGCAGATACACTTAAAGTTGCAGAAATTGCTGTTGCTTACAAAAACAGAGGCGTGGTAGGATTTGACCTTGCAGGTGCCGAAAAAGATTTTCCGGCAAAAGATCATAAAGAAGCTTTTTATTTAATTATTAATAACAACATTAATACAACTGCTCATGCAGGCGAAGCTTACGGCCCTGAATCTATTGCTCAAGCTATTCATTATATTAGTGCAAACAGAATTGGGCACGGAACTCGACTAAGAGAAGACGGCGATTTGCTTAACTACATAAACGACCACAGAATACCTCTTGAAATGTGTATTACTTCAAATGTTCAAACAAAAGCTGTTGAAACTTTTGAGGATCACCCTGCAAAATTCTATTACGATTTAGGATTAAGAGTTACTTTAAACACCGACAACAGACTTATTTCAGACGTTAACCTTACCGACGAATACATGATTGCTATCGAAAAACTCGGATTTACTGCTAACGACATTAAATACTTAATCCTAAATGGCTTTAAATCAGCATTTTTGCCTTTTTACGAAAAAATTAAACTTATTAAAGAAATTACACAAGAATTAGAAGAAAAAGGTTTAATTTTTAAAAAGAATTACATTTAAACTTAATTATTATCAACAAATAATTGAAAATACAAATCAAAAACATCGAAATAAAAATATTTTTCGGTGTTTTTTGATTTTTAACTGAAAAACAATTAATAAATTTTCGCCTCAAATTTATACTTAACAGAACTTTTTAGTATTTTTGCAGCCGAAATGATTACAACTCTGCACATACAAAATTACGCACTTATCGACAATCTTAATATAGATTTAGAAAAAGGATTGTCAATTATCACCGGAGAAACCGGAGCCGGAAAATCAATCATTCTCGGTGCAATGTCGCTTATTATGGGCAATAGAGCAGACTCTTCTGTTATTAACGACTCCTCAAAAAAATGTGTAGTTGAAGCTGTTTTTAATATAAGCGATTACAAAATCCAAAAAATATTTGAGCAAAACGAAATTGATTATTTCGATACAACTATTATTCGCAGAGAAATATCGCCCGAAGGCAGATCACGAGCATTTGTTAACGATTCGCCTGTTAACCTTTCGGTTATCAAAGAAATTTCCGAAAAACTTATCGACATTCATTCACAACACGACACAATTAGTCTTAACGACACAGCTTTTCAAACAGAGGTTATTGACTTGGTTGCAAAAAACTCCACAACCTTAAAAAGTTATCAAACCACTTTTAAAAATTTCAAAAAAGCTCAAGAAGACCTCCGGAATTTATTTGAAGCAAAAAAAACAGCTGACAGAAACTATGATTATTACAGCTATCAATTTAAATTACTTGATAACGCAAAACTTATTGACGGAGAACAAGAAGAATTAGAGATTGAACAAAAACAACTGTCTCATACCGAAGAAATTAAGACAAATTTATCAAAAATAAATTTTTTACTTAACAATGAAGAAAATTCAGCATTAGAAATGTTAAAAGAAGCAGCTAAAGCAGCCGAAAACATTATTGATTTTCTTCCTAAAGCTGAAGAATTACATTACAGATTAGATTCTGCTTTTATTGACCTACAAGACCTTTCTACCGAAACAGAAATTATTGAAAACGATATTGAATTTGACCCCGAACGTCTTCTGTTTGTAAATAACAGATTAGATACAATTTATGAGCTGCAACAAAAATTCAGCACAGATTCAATAAAAAGTTTAATAAACATTAAAAATGCCATAGAAAACCAACTACTTGAAATAACATCATATACCGAACAAATTGAACTTAAAAAAACTGAAATTGAGCAAATAAAATCACAACTCACCGAACTTGCCAATAAACTTAACGAAAACCGAAATAAAGCTAAAAAATCTTTTCAGGAAAAAATAACATACATAGTTGAAAACCTTGGTATGCCAAACACTAAATTTATTGTTAATATTTCAAAACTTGACAGCTTTACATCTACCGGCACCGACAAAATAACATTCTTGTTTTCGGCAAACAAAAGTTCCGAACCACAACAACTTACAAAAGTTGCTTCCGGTGGCGAATTATCTCGTTTAATGCTATCTATCAAATATATAATTTCAAGTTCAAAAAAATTACCCACAATAATTTTTGACGAAATAGACACAGGTATATCCGGCGAAATAGCCTCAAAAATGGGTGCTTTACTCAAAAAAATGGCCGATAATTTACAAATAATCAACATCACTCACTTGCCTCAAATTGCCGCCAAGGCTCATCATCATTATTTTGTTTACAAAGATGAAACAACCGAAAAAACAATCTCCTACATTCGTAAACTATCTAACGATGACCGAATTATAGAAATAGCTAAAATGCTTAGCGGCACAAATGTTACACAAAGTGCTATGCAAAACGCAAAAGAATTATTGGATAGTTAAAAATACAAATGTTTTATCTTTCTCTAAAATTTTACACAAAAAAAATAATCCCACCAATTTTAAAAAACTTTATTCTAAATTTAACATTGTATCTCTTTCAGGTATTTTAAATTAATTTAACTTTGCCAATTAAACATTTTCTAAATTTTTAAACAATTCAATATGAAAAAAGCTCTAATAAGTTTGTTATTGGTTCTCATTACTTCCCTCTCATTCTCGCAGGGAATAGCTGTAACACCGGTAGCAACAAAAACAGGCATTAGCGGAGTTGTTCTTACACCCGAAGGAAACCCGATAGAAAATGCCGCAGTTAGTGTAGTTGGAACAAACAATATGTCAACTACAGATGTTGACGGCCGATTTGTTCTCGAAAATTTAAGTGCCGGAACATACAATATTGGTGTTTTTGCAAATGGTTTTGCCAACTATTTTGCTCCCGATGTAAAAGTTTTTGATGGACAAGTTACAGAACTTGAAATTTCACTTACTGCAATTGGCAACCCCGACAACAACGACGGTGTAGTTTTAGTTAATGCCGACGATTTAAACAATGAACAAGGATCCGAAAACGTGTCATCAATTTTGCATGGTTCAAGAGATGCTTTTCTTGATGCTGCGGCTTATTCTTTGGGTTCAATGCGCTTTAGGATAAGAGGTTACGATAATAGCCTAACCGAAATTTCAATAAATGGCGTTGATATGAGTAACATGGAAGTTGGACGAACATTTTGGTCTGATTGGGGCGGATTAAACAATGTAACAAAATATAAAACAGTAGCATTCGGACTTGACGCTTCTAACCAAAGTTTTGGCAACATAGGCGGAAGCACCGACATTCAAATGCTTCCTTCTATTTACAGAAAAGGTCTTCAAGTTACTTATTCGGCAGCTAATCGCTCATACCGTAATCGTGCTATGCTTACTTATTCAACAGGATTAACACCCGGCAACTGGGCTTTTACTGTTTCAGGTTCACGCAGATGGGCAAACGAAGGATACGCTGAAGGAACTTTTTACGATGCATGGTCTTACTATCTTGGAATTGAAAAACATTTTAAAAACCAAGAAATTGTTTTAAATATTTTTGGAGCACCTAACAAAAGAGGAAAAGGCGGAGCATCTACTCAAGAAGCTTATGACCTGTTAAACAATAATTACTACAATCCTTATTGGGGATATCAAAACGGACAAAAAAGAAATAGTAGAGTGGCAAATTCTCATCAACCTGTTGCTTTACTTACACATTTTTGGGACATTAATTCCTCCACAAAACTACAAACAACCCTAGTAGCTCGTGCCGGAAGAAATGGTTCTACAGCTCTTAACTGGTACAGTGCTGCCGACCCTCGTCCGGATTATTACAGATTTTTACCTTCTTACATCACAGACCCTACATCGGCTCAAATGGTTGCCGATTCTTTTATTAATCCTTTGTATAGTCAAATAGACTGGGCAGCAATGTACTTTGCAAACAATAACAGTTTTGACGAAGTAGAAAACGCTAACGGAATTGATGGAAACACCGTTACAGGAAAAAGAGCCCAATATATTATTGAAGAACGACGATACGATCAAGTTTATGGTGCAATTAGCACAAATTTGACAAAAAACATTTCAGATGCTGTTGAACTTGTTGGAGGTTTACAATACAGATATTTTATTGGAAAAAACTTTAAAGTTGTAAACGATTTACTTGGTGCTGATTATTGGTTAGATATTGATAAATATGCCGAAAGAGATATTGTTGACCCAGACTCTGCTCAAAGTGATGTAAATAATCCGAACAGAACAGTTAAAGAAGGCGATATTTTTGGTTATAATTACAACTCAAATATTCAAACAGGAAAATCATGGCTACAAACAACTATTGATTTGAAAAAAATCAATTTTAATATTGCAGGATTTGTTAGCTATACCACTATGTGGCGTGAAGGTTTAATGCAAAACGGTAAATTTCCTGATAATTCTTTTGGAAATTCTGAAAAACTTAATTTTCTTGATTACGGCGGAAAAACAAGCATAATTTTTAAAATTAATGGTCGTAATTTTATTCAAGCAAGCGGTGCTTATCTTACCCAAGCTCCTACTTTTAGAAACGTTTATATATCAGCTCGTACTCGAGATAATACAATCGACAACCCTGTTTCTGAAAAAATAATGAGTGCTGATATTGGATACACTTTAAAAGCACCAAAATTAAAAATCACATTGCGAGGATATTATACAACATTTCAAGATCAAGCATCTTCTATGAGTTTTTACCACGATGGATATGGAAACTTTGTTAACTATTCAATGCAAGGAATAGACAAAACACATCAAGGAATTGAAGCTGCTATTGATGGTAATATTATTGGCGGACTTTCGGCTTATGCTGTTGCATCTTTAGGATATTACCGATACACTTCTCGTCCAACTGTTACTGTTACAGTTGATAACAGTGCAGAAATTTTAGCACAAAATAAAACTGTTTACATGCAAGGTTTTCTTGTTGATGGAACACCTCAAACTGCAGGTTCTGCCGGTTTAAGATACAGAACCGGTTCTTATTGGTTTTTTGGCATTAATGCAAATTATGTTGACGATATTTATTTAAGCGTTAACCCCGAAAGAAGAACTGAAGAGGCTGTTTTATATGTTCTTGAAAATTCTGCCGAATGGAATGCTATTGTTGACCAAACTAAACTTCCAACCGGATACACTTTAGATGCCTCGATTGGAAAATCTTTTAGATTTAAACATAAATATTATCTTAATTTTAATTTAAGTTTAAATAATATTTTAAATAACCAAAGCATAATTACAGGTGGTTACGAACAACTTAGATATGATATTGATGACGGACCGGATAAATTTCCACCTAAATTATTTTACATGTACGGTCGTCAATTTTTCTTAAACGTTAGTTTTAATTTTTAAAGCATAAAAATGAACTTTTATCAAGGTTTCATTCAAATAACAATAAAATTTTTTAAACTAAACAATTTTAAGAACTAAAAACTTTACAAACTTTTTAAAAAATATTAATTATGAAAACAAAAAACATTTTATTTGCTATAATCGCAATTTTAGGGTTATCTCTATCCTTTTCGAGCTGTGTAAAACAAGATTTTGATGATCCTCCTACTAACTGTAACGATATAAACATCACAACAACTATGTCTATTCACGAATTAAAAACCTTATATACAGGCGACACAACTCGTATTGGCGACTCTGTAATTATTGAAGGTTATGTAACATCAACCGATCAATTTGGAAATTTCTACAAAGAACTTGTTATTCAAGACTCTTCAGATGCAATTTGTATTATGATTGATGCCAGCTACATGTTTACTTCTTTCCCTATTGGACAAAAAGTGTATGTTAAATGTGGTGGTTTAATGTTAGGTAACAGTAATGATGTTATTAAACTGGGCAACACTTACACCGAATATGGAATAGTTAACTTTGGCAGAATTCAAGGTGATGTTGTTATTGCTAATCATATTATTAAAACTTGCGACAATGCACCTGTTGAACCTCAAGAAATTACCCTTAGCCAAATTGACGATGGCATAGTTTACAAACTTGTAAAAATTAATGCAGTGCAATTTAAAAGTTCTGAACTTCCTACAACTTGGGCTGATGCTATTGGTTTAGAAAGTATTAATCACTATATTGTTGATCAAGATAATAATTCTTTGATTGTTAGAACAAGTGGATACTCTTCTTTTGCAAGAGATTCTTTACCTAACGGTAGTGGTTACATTATTGGTGTTCTTGGAAAATATGGATCTGATTATCAACTTTATGTTAGAAACCCTGATGATGCTGTTATGGGTGATGAAAGATTTGCTGAACCTATTTACAAAGATTTTGAAGACGGAAGTATTTATTCTGATGGCTGGTTCAATAAAATTGTAAAAGGCCAACCTTGGACATTAGGAACTATTGGAGGAAATTACGCTCAATGCCGTAGCTACAATGGTTCAACTAATATTGAAACAGAATCATGGTATATTTCGCCTGCTTTAGATTTATCTAATTATTCTGCTCCTGTTGTTAGTTTTAGAAATGCTTGTAATTACTCCGGTGCATTAATTGAAACTAAATACTCTACCGATTATGATGGTACTTCTGATCCTAATACCGCAACTTGGACTGACTTACCCGCTACTTTATCTTCAGGAAATTGGGCTTGGGTTAATTCCGGCGATTTAACTTTACCAACAAACGTAAAACACGTTGCTTTTGTTTACTTTGGAACAAATTCAGATGGTAGAACTTGGGAAATTGACGACATCCTTATCGAAGATGCAGGAAAATAATCCGCAAAAATCATTTTTAACTAATATTTAAAAAAACCGAGATAATTTCTCGGTTTTTTTTATTTTTACAAAAATCTTAGTAAAATTTTAAAAGCTACTTATCGCCAAAAGGATACGCTTACATTTTATTGATTTGGAAGAGTAAAATTTAAAACTAAAAAAGGAAACGTTACAAGATTTTACAAAACCATTACAATTTTTCCAATAATAACACAAATTTATTTATGTCTTGTTTAGAATTTATATTATTTTTCCCCCCGGTAGGGTTCAACAAGCAAAAGTTAAAAGAAAAGCTTAAGGGAAAAAACATTCTTATTACCGGAGCAACTTTTGGTATAGGAGCAAATTTAACATACAAACTAGCCAAAACAGGTGCAAATTTAATTCTTGTAGCCCGCACCGAACAAAAACTTATGGCAATAAAAAAAGTTGTAGAACACTATGGTGCTACAGCTCAAATTTTTGCTGCTGATTTATACAAATTAGAAGAAGTTGATGAACTAATTACAAATCTTAAAAAAATTGACGGAGGTATAGACATTTTTATAAGCAATGCAGGAAAATCAATTAGACGTTCTATTTTTAAATCTTTAGACCGATTTCATGATTTTACTCGCACAATGACAATCAACTATTATACTCCCGTTAAGCTAATGTTGTCAATTATTCCGATGCTCCAAAAAAACAAAGGACATGTAATAAATATTTCGGCTATGAACGTATTGCTTACCCCCGCCCCACTCTGGGCTGCATATCAAGCATCAAAAACAGCATTTGATAATTGGTTCAGAAGCGTTCAAGCCGAACTTAATGCTTGCAATGTAGAAACAACTTCGATATATTTGCCGTTAGTAAAAACCAGAATGATTTTACCTACTAAAGCATACAGAAAAATACCGGCAATGACGCCAAATCATGTTGCAAATATTGTTTGTAAATCAATAATAACCCGAAGAAAAAAATACGCCCCTTGGTGGGCAATTTTTGGACAAATTAGTTCTGTTTTACTAAGACGTATTTTTGAAAAATTTACAATAAAAAATCAACGAAAAAAACTAATAAGCTAACAATAATACAAACTAATTTATACACATGGCTCTGTTAAAAAAACTTTACAAAATAAATCTTGCATCTCCTAAAGGAATATTAAAATTTGCCGGTTCGGCTCTAAAAAACGGAGTAAATCTATTAGCAATGCTGAACTTTGCTGCAAAATTATATCCGCAAAGAAAAGCCATCACCGATGACTATAAATCATTATCCTACAGTGAATTATATAAAGAAACAAAAGAATTTGCAATTGCCATTAGAGAAAAATATGATATAAAACCAAAGAAAAAAGTAGCTGTAATTTGCAAAAATCACATTTCGATAATAAAAGCAACTTTTGCTATATCAGGTTTAGGTGCTGAATTATATCTTTTAAATCCCGAAATGAGCGAACAACAATTTACTTCTTTCATTAACAAAACTAACTTTAAACTAATTATTTACGATAAAGAAATTGAACAAAAACTTATAACTGTTTTAACCGAAGAAAATTCACTACTATCCTATGATGATGAGAAAAAATCTGTAAATAACATCACGAAAAACAAAAACTATAATAACTACAAATTACCCAAGAAAAAATCAGGGAGTATTATCGTTCTTACAGGCGGCACATCGGGTAGTGTAAAAGTTGCAAAACGTAAACCTTCAATTTTTGATTTCTTAAATCCTTTTTTTGCATTATTAACAAAATTAGATTTAGATGAGTTTAAATCTGTTTACATTGCTATACCTATTTATCATGGTTTTGGACTATCAACATTAATTATATCTGCTCTTTTAGGGTCAGAAATGTATTTGCTCAATAAATTTGAAACCGAAAAAGCGGCCAACTTAATTGAAAAACACAAAATTGAAGTTATTACTCTTGTTCCTATTATTTTAAAACGTTTGTTAGAATACAATTCTGCTAAAATTACATCAATAAAAAGAATAATAACCGGAGGAGTTGCAATTTCACCGGTTTTAGTAAAAGATTCTTTACAAAAGCTTGGTCATACATTATTCAATTTATACGGAACTTCCGAAGCTGGTTTTTCGGTTATGGCTACGCCCGAAGATTTAGCAAAAAAACCATCAACTATTGGCAAACCTATACAAGGTGTTAAACTTAAAATTTTTGATAAAACCGGACAAACTTTAAAAGCCGGACAAACGGGAATGATTAGTCTAAAAACAAAATGGTCAATGTACAACAAAAACGATAAAAATGTTGCAACCGGCGATTTAGGATATGTTGATAAAGACGGACATTTATTCCTTGCCGGTAGAGCCGATGATATGATAGTTTCGGGGGGAGAAAATGTGTATCCTATTGTTGTTGAAAATGTTATGATACAACAC
Source organism: Bacteroidales bacterium (assembly GCA_016936595.1). Lineage (GTDB taxonomy): Bacteria > Bacteroidota > Bacteroidia > Bacteroidales > JAFGUD01 > JAFGUD01. Next base: position 10,119 of record JAFGXO010000050.1, read on the forward strand.
ACTGATATTGAGCAAGTAGTTGTAATAGGTATTAATGACTCAGATTTTGGACAACGACTTAAGGCTTTTGTTGTAAAATCAAAAAACAGCTCAATTACCGAAGATGATTTATTTAAGTGGGTCAAAAATAAAGTTGCCCGATACGAAATGCCGGCAAAAATTGAATTTATTGACGAAATACCTATTACACCCGTTGGTAAAATTGACAGAAAAGCTTTGAAAAATTTATAAAAACAACAATTACTTTTATTCTTTTTTCTTTTTACCTTCAAATAATTTAGACACAATATTATAATTAGTTAAAAGAAAATATCCAATTACTATGTTTATTCCGCTCAAAACCCACAAAAAAGTATCTCTATGCACATAAGCTAACATACCAATATCTTCTTTAAATGAAATTAAAGCATAACTCAAAAAGGTTGGAATATTTTTTAAAAGCAAAATACCTCCTATTATGAATGAACCAATTTTAATAATGTCTTGGGAAGAAAATTGAGCTAACTCAATTCGATCGTCATCAAATCCTTTATCAAGTTTTAAAATTTTAACTACTTTATCAGATTTAAAAATAAGCAATATAAAGAGTCCCAAAACAGCTAAAACAATAAGAATTATACCAATAACTGAAAAAATGTCAATATCTGAAATAGCATAAGCCAAACTACCTGGCAAAGCCGAAAAAATTGTAGTTATTGCAGAAAATAGTCCGAACAACTTAATTAATAGTATAAAAAAATCTTTTTTTGTCATAAAATTTCTATTTAAAACAATTCATTAACCTTATCTAAATACTCCCGCAAAACCATAACATCACTTGTGTTTGTATCAAGCAAGAACTCATTCAACAAAACAGGATAATTTTCTAATAAATCTAACATATATTTCTCGTTTAATACACTTGACTGCCCTTTAGACAAATCCAAAACATTATCTACTAACTCTTGGTTTTCTGATTGAATCTTAGAATAAGTATATGAACGACCAATTAAACCATAATTAAATTGATCTTGAGAAAGTTTATTTTTCTGCGATATAGTTAACATTGGCCATGATCTAAAATAATAAAAATTACCTTTAAGTTTAAATTTTATAAACCCGGCATCAAAAGCATGACGTTTAGCATTAAAATATAAATATTCGCCATCTGTAATAATCCATATATTCATTTGACGACGTCTCTTAAATTTTCTGTTTTTAACTTTTAATTTATAAGTATTTTTATTTACAGATGTTTTTTTATACTCCTTAAAAATACATTGTTCTTCAAATAAAGGTTTATCATTTTTATAATCAACAACATTTCGGTATGCTTTACCATAAATAGTATCTATTTGTCCATAAATAGAGACCGAAAAAATAAAAAACAAATAAAAAATAAATACTGTTTTCATAATCTAAAATTTTATATTCTATGTAAATTAATATATTGTAATTTTATTCATTAAAAAAACGCCACATCTCTTATTATTATATAACAATATCAAGCAATATCAATTATAACCTCACACAATTTACATTAGTACATGTTTTTTAAATACAAATTTACAAACTATTTATTTAAAGCAATAATTTTATTTAATTCAAAAATATCTTTTCGTCTGTCTTTAAGATTCTTAACACTACCAAATTGATTTAAACCACGCAATAAATCAATATCAACATCAGCAATCAAAATCATTTCTGTATTCGGAGTTGCTTCAGCCTTAATTCCATTTGCAGGAAAAGAGAAATCGCAAGGAGTAAACACCATTGATTGAGCATATTGTATATCCATATTACTTACTTTTGGCAAGTTTCCAACGCTTCCGGCAATTGCAACATAACATTCATTTTCAATAGCCCTTGCATGAGAGCAATACCTTACACGGGAATATCCATTTTGAGTATCGGTTAAAAACGGAACAAATAAAATATCCATTCCTTCTTCGGCCAAAAGCCTGCTAAGCTCAGGAAATTCCGAATCGTAACAAATAAGAATTCCAATTTTTCCGCAATCAGTATCAAAAGTTTTCAGTTGGCTTCCTCCTTGCATTCCCCAAATTTTTTGTTCATCGGGTGTAACATGCAACTTTTCATATCTTTCATTAGATCCATCTCTTTTACACAAATAACCAACATTATAAAGCAAACCGTCTTTTAATTCAGGCATACTTCCGGTAATAATATTGATATTATAAGAAATTGCAAGTTCGGAAAATCTATGCACAATTTTAGGGGTGTATTTTGCTAACTCTCTAATAGCTTCGGATTCGGGCAAATTGTTGTTTTCTGCCATAAGAGGAGCATTAAAAAACTCCGGAAACAATGCAAAATCAGAATGATAAGCCGAAACAGCATCAATAAAATATTCGGCTTGTTGCATTAATTCCTGCAAATCCTTATACAAACGCATTTGCCATTGAATTAAACCTAAACGCACAACTTTTTTTAGTGGTACTATTTTTTTAGTTTTCTTTTCGTAATAAATATTATTCCATTCCAACAAAACCGCAAACTCACCAGACCCAAAATCACCCTCTAAATAATTCTTTAATATTTTTACAGGATGAAAATCATTTGATATTTGAAAATTAAAAACCGGATCGTGAATTTCTTTTCGTCGCACTTTTTCAATATACTCTTTAGGCGATAAAGTTTCTTGATATTTATGATAATTTGGTATTCTTCCTCCAAAAGCAATCCCTCGTAAATTTAATTTTTCTGCAAGTTCCTTACGGTAATCATATAATCTGCGAGCAAGTCTTAATCCTCTATATTCAGGTTTTATAAATACATCAATACCATATAAAACATCACCTTCAATATTATGGGTATCAAAAGAAAAATTTCCGGTTATTTCTTTATAAGTATGGTGATCATCAAACGTATCGTAATCAACTACAATTGAAAAAGCAAAACCTGCTAACTCTCCGTTAACCTTTACAACAACTTGACCTTCTGGAAATTTTTTTATTAACTGTTTTAATTCATCTTTTGACCAGTATAAATTGGGGTCATTTAAATAAACTTCAAGCATCGCATCTTTTAAATCCTGATAATCATCTAATATTAAATACTTTAACTCAACATTTTCAATATTTTTTCCCATTTTTTATTTTTACTAAAATTAAACATTTTTAAATATCACTAATTTTTAACAAACATTATTACATAAAAAAAACATCATATTAAAACATAACGCTTTGTTTGCAGATTTAATGATATTCTTTTGATCTATAACAAAAATTAAGTTTACAATGATATCTAAAAATAAATGAAAAATAAAATTATTAAATAAACTCTCTAATTTTTTCTCTAAAAATATCAAATTAATAATTAACCAAAAAGAACTTCGATAATTAACAAAACCATTTTTATATGATGATAAATCACGTAAAATTGTGCAATTAATTGTGCTTATATATTTTTAAAATTCTATTTTGCATGATAAATTCTTTAACATTATTCTTTTTATTACTTTTTCTAACGATAATAAATGCTCAAAATTTAACATCAATAGATCCAACAACCAGCATGCCGTTGCAACCACTAAGTGTAACAATATCAGGAGTTAACACAAATTTCACACAAGCAACTTACACTACTGTTTGATTCTCGCAAGGAAGTGAAACCCACCAATTCTCTGCTAATTTTTACACAGTGAACGACAATCAAATAGTTGCAGATATTACCTTTAGTGCAAATTACGTTGATCCCAAAATATTAGACGTAAATGTTTACACCGATAACAATGGAACACTAATACTTTATCAAAGTTTTACTCTTTTAGGAATAAATTTTCCGATTCTTACTAATATTACTCCAAATACCTCAAATAAATTAGAAACTCTAAGCGTAACTTTAAGTGGTCAGAACACTCATTTTACTCAAGCCACCGGAACAACACTTTGGCTGTCGCAAGGATCAAAAACTGTAATTTATCCTAACACAATAAATACTATTACCGAAACCGAAATTGAAGCTGAATTTTCATTTCCGTACTACTTGCAAGCAGGTAATTATGATGTGAATACATTCACTCTTTTTGATAATCTGCATTAAATAACCAATAAATTTTCTTTAAATGAAGCTGCTATTACTCCACAAATAACAACGAAGGCTTTTCTCATCAAAACATGTACAAAGTTGTGTAACTATTTTGCTAATAAAAACATTTTCTCGGAAATTTTGCTACTTCTACTGCCTTTGCCCATTTTTTTAATTATCACCCCAAAGGTGCATTAAAAACTTTAGGCATCATAAACTTAATACTGTCATTGTTTTTTATCACAATTTTTTTATCAAGAACAGTTTGGGTTGCTTTACATATTAACATATTTATTACTTTAATATTTTTTGCACTTCTTTTTTTTAAACAAACTTTAAATACAGTTTTATCTTTTTTGAAGTCAAAAAAAACTTGGGTTTACGCGTCAATAAGTATCTTATTAATAATAACTTCTGTTATAATTTTTGCTCAAAAAGACAATACTGATGCCTTAAAAAAACAAATTAAAACTTTAACAAACATTGATAACATTATAAATGAAGACAGGGTTCAATTATGGATAAAAACTTCACAATAAATATCCGAAAAACCTTTATTCGGTTATGGTCTATGTAGTTGGAAAATTAAAATTCTAAAATTAGGGAATCAAAATCTTCATTCAGAAAATAACACTACTTTTTACTAACGTGCCCATTATGATTATTTGTGGATTTTATCTGAACAAGGAATTATTGGACTGTTTTTGTATCTGGCAATCTTTATTGTGCTTTTTAGGTTTATTATAAAAACATTTAAACAAACAAAACCTCGAGAATTTTTCTCATTTTATCAACATGGATATTATTCTCTTTTTTGATAATTATTTTTAGTTTCCCAAGAGAAAAAATTGAACATACTATTGTTCTTGGAATAATAAGTTCTTATATACTAATAAATTACTCAAAAAAACATTCAAAAAAGCAATTTAATTCACGAACTATTTTATTGCTATTATTACAAATACTAATCTTTAGTTTGTTTGTTAGTTTTATGCGACTAAAAGGCGAATTTTATTAAAAAAAAGCTTATGAAGCACGAGTAACCCAAAATCATCACAACGTAATAAAAAATATTGACAAAACATACTCTTTTTTTTACAAAATCGCCCCATTCTCTTCCCCTCTTTATTGGTATAAAGGCGAAGCAAATTTTTATCAAAACAATATCAATCAAGCATTCCAAAATTTTAAAATTGCTTATTCTCAAAACCCTTATCACATTCACGTATTAAACAACCTTGGCACATGTTACACTTTAAAAAACAACAACTATAAAGCAATATTTTTTTACAAAAAAGCCATAGAGATATCTCCAAAATTCGACAAATCTCAACTAAATACTTCTGCTGTTTATAATAATCAAAACAATTTCGACAGTGCTTTTTATTACTTTAGTATAATTGACACAAATTACTTAAATTCAAGATATTACAGCTTTATAACCCCATTATTACAAAACAAAATTAAAACAATTATTAGTAAAATTACTGATAAAAAGCAAAAAAAGTTTTACTATGTATTCAAAATTCCTATATTTGGATGAAGAATATTTTTTTCAAATCAATAAAAAACAACATTGATTTTGAGCAACAATTACTTTTAGACGTTGATTTTACAATAGCTGTAGACGAAAAAAACTTAATTAAACATAAAATACCTGATTAAACAAATGAAAACTTTATCAACTATCATTCTAATTTGCATTTCTGTTAATGTTTTTGCACAAAGAAATCTTTTTATAGGTTTTGAACCCTCAGTAACCGTTGAAAAATATTATGATAAAAACGAATTTGATGTCAATATTTTTCCGGCAATTTTTAGAATACCAGTTTCAAAAAAACTTGATTTTAGAATATCAACAATTTCAAATTATCACTTCAGCAAAACAGATAATGGTTTATCCAACTTAGGAATCAGTTTTGGTTTGCCCTTTTATTTTTCCAAAAAAACGTCGCTAATGGACAAATCTAAAGGTTTCTATCTGTCTGCAAATTATGGAAATACACGTAATTTGTTCCACAAACATTATGCTTTAACTTTTGCTTTAGAACCCGGTTATTCTTTTGCTTGGGAATCAAAGTTTGCTTTTCATATAGGTTTGCAATATGGCAGAACTTTATTTATTAACGATTTTTCACAAAACGAATGGGGTCCGCATTTTGGGCTTAATTTTCATTTGGGGTGGTGGATTTTCAATCAAGAATAAATCAATCACAAAATATAAACATGAAACCAATACTCTTACAAGTATATATTGTGTTCGTTTTATTAATCATTTCTATTTCGGCGTGTAAAAAATGTCAGGAATGCCAAGTTTACAGTGCTTCCGGCATTTTAACCCTAACAATAGAAAGCTGCGAAGAAGATAACGAAGCCGCAATTTTACAAAATTTCCCTTCTGCAGACAGCATTGTTTGTTATTAAAACTCTAATTTAAATGTGTTTTTATTTGATAATCAATACCCTCCCTGCAGGATAAAAAAATACAACTATTAATCTTTTAAACAATAAAAAAATAATTATCATAAGACTATAAAAATCGCTCTTTTTAATGATGATGTCCCGACAAAACAGTATCCTGATAATTTTCCATTCCCTCAATAAATATTTTCACTAAAGAATCAGTTAAAAAATCATTACTGTGATGCCCTAAAAACACCTCTGCTTGCATGTTTTTTTGTGAGTAAACAAAATCTACAGATGGCAAATATGGTTTAATATCTAAAATTGGTGTTCCGTTAAAAATATCAACACCCGACACAAAAAGTATGTTGTTTTGGATAGAATCTAATTTCACTAACGATAATCCTATAGGGTTAGGCCGACGCGGACTACGAGTTGCAAAAATGCCAAAAGTATGCTTGCTTTCGGGAGGACGCACAATATTTTCCCATCCTTTTGCCTGATTAAAATCAAAAATCACCCAAATATATTCAAAATCAGAAAGTTCTGCCAAACCTTCAACATATTCCTCTTTTAGTAAAATTTGTCCTTTTGTTTCGGGCATTAAAATACCTTGTCGGGGTGCTCCTGTATTTTTTGTAAACTCCGAAACGAAATAACCAATTGGTTGGTAAGTTACCTTTTCCTGAGAGCAGGAAACAAAAAATAGAATTATAGCAGCAATAAAAAAATTTATTTTCATCTTTTTTTTGCAAATTAAAAGAAAAATCTTCGTAAATTTTACAAATAATTTTTTTTATTTTTTTTTAAGCGTTTTATAAATTTCGCCAATGTACATTCTGTGATAATCCTGAAGAGGATAATTTTTATGGATAGAATTATCTAAAAAATTCTGAAAATCAATATCTTGATAATATATCTTTTTACAAAGCATTACAATTTCAGCTTCATTGTAAAAAATGTTTTCATCATCTATAATTGGAGTAATTTTCAGATTCATTTTGTCAATATCTCTTCCGGATTTTGTGCCGCATAATTTTAGAACATCACGATATTTTTCTTCAAAAAAAGAAAGACTAAAAAAATCGTTTTGTTCAACAAAATCATAAGTATATCTATGCGGACGGATAAAAATATACGCTACATCTTTGTTCCACAAGTGCCCTATTCCACCCCACGAAGCAGTCATTGTATTGTGTTTTTCTTTTGTGCCTGCTGTTATCAGCATCCATTTATTTGCAATCAAATTTGTTGCACTTTCTTTAAGATTGTCTATATCAATTGGGATCATAAATACTTTTTTATTATCAGGTTAAAAACACAATAAGTGAAATTATAGACTGCATTTAAACACATTATTAAAATTGAACAAAAAAAAGATTTACAAAACAACTGCAAGTTCAAAGACTATTACAAGCCTTTAATTAGTTTATATTACTCACTATTAACTTAAAGTCCAACAGCAAAACCGGCAAGTCCAACAATAAATCCAACAACCATATTTATTAATTTTGAATAAACAAAACTTTTTGGTGATTCGGCAAGTAACGGCAAACCTCCATGCCCGTCTTGAACAATAGAATTTGCCACAAGTATGCTTAAAGGAATAAATCCCGAAGCAAATAAAAATACAAATACCAAATTAGGACCGGATTCAGGAATAAAACCAACCAAAACAGCAACAAGCAACAAGAGAACAAAATAATTGTCAGAAATATTTTTAAAAGTTTCTTCGGTTAAATTTAGCATTGGTATAAAAATCTCTATAACTAATAACGCTCCAAACGTCCATAAGAAAATTCTAAACAAATGCTTTTTTATAGTGTGTTTCCACAAATGTTCAATTAAAAAATGTTCGGGCACAGTAGCTACTATAAAAAGCATAATTGAACCAACAATCAGAAAAATAATCTTTTTTTCGTTCCATTCGGCAGGACCAATTTTACCAGTAAATAGAAAAAACAAAAATAAAACAGAACCAACAATTAACAATAAACGTTGGAATGATATATTTTTATATTCTTCGACGAGCATTTTCCAGTCAAAACAAACACAATTAGGGTCTGAATGGCTGTGAAGCATATTATTATGAAGTTTCATAAAATTTTTATCCTTAAAAATTAAATTAAGAATAAAACCTACAATTATAGCTATAAGTATTAATGCAAGATTAATATAAAGAGCCTGTTCTGGTATTTCGCTAAACATTACAAAAGCCTCATCGCCCGACGAAGCAATCATAACCGTAACTAAAGCCGGAAACCCAATAACACGATGAGCGTATAGCGAAACGGCAACAAATGTACCTAAACAACCGGGAATTATACCAAGCATTGCAGCAATAATAACTTGCCACCAGATATTTTTCCCAATAGCTTTTAATATTTTATTTTTAGTTTGAACAGTAACGTATTCTATAAGTAACATCATAGATAAAACAAATGATGCTATCATTATAGCGTGTTCAAAACTGTGAGCAATTGGTTCAAACACAGCAATTTAGTTTAAAAATTATTATCGTCTTATTCTTCTTTTTCGGTCTTTGGTTTTATTATTTTCTTCAAAAATTTTAACCACTTTTTCTTTAAATTCCATTGCTTTTTCACGGGCAGCTTCAGCAAATTTTTCGGAGCTATCGGCATAAATAATTTCACGAGAAGAATTAATAATTAGTCCGTAATTTTCGGTAAGACCAAATCTACAAACCTCTTCTAAACTACCTCCCTGAGTTCCAACACCAGGAATAAGTAGAAAATTATTTGGAACTAAATGCCTAATTTGTTGTAATTTATATGCCATAGTTGCACCAACAACAAACATCATATTGTTTTCGGTTCCCCACCAACTTCCGTACTTAAAAATCTTTTCAAAAATATAATCTTTAGTATCAATTTCCTGAATTAGTTGTAAATCATAAGCAGATGGGTTTGAAGATAAGCCTAATAAAATAGACCATTTATCTTTATATTCAAGAAATGGCATAACAACGTCTTTGCCTAAAAAAGGATTTAATGTAACAGCATCAAAAGGCATTGTTTCAAAAAAAGTTTTAGCATACATTTTTGAGGAATTAAAAATATCTCCTCGCTTTGCATCAGCAATAAGAAATTGTTCGGGGTAATTATCTTTAATATATTTGGCAACCTTTTCTAAACTATGCCAACCTTTGTGACCTCCAACTTCAAAAAAAGCAGTATTTGGTTTATATGCTATTGCTAAATCGTGAGTTGCATCTACTATTTCTTTGCAAAAATCAAAAAGAGGATCATCGTTCATTAACAAATGTTGGGGCATTTTTTCTAAATCCGGATCAAGTCCAATACATAACAATGTTTCTTTTTTATCAATTTGTGCTTTTATTTCTTGAAAATTCATTTTGTGAATGTTATATTATGTTTTAACGAATTTTTTTATTCGTTGCAAAATTTATTTATGCGTTTTTTAAAATATCCTTTATCAAAAAACATGACCTTAATTATTATTTTAAACACCTGATTCTTTTAATTTTTCAGAATTTTCAGCTATTTGAAGTTTTTCGATAATTTCCTGAATATCACCATTAAGAACTTCTTGTAAATTATACAAAGTTAAATTAATTCTGTGATCAGTAACCCTTCCCTGCGGATAATTATATGTTCTAATTTTAGCAGAACGATCACCCGAAGAAACCATCGTTTTACGTTTTGCCGAAGTTTCGGCCATACGTTTTTGATATTCAATATTATACAATCGTGCCCGCAATTCTCTCATTGCCGATTTTAAGTTTTTAATTTGTGATTTTTCGTCCTGACAAGTAACAACCAAACCCGTGGGTATGTGAGTTAATCTGATAGCAGAATATGTTGTGTTAACTGATTGTCCACCAGGACCAGAAGAACAGTAAGTGTCTTTTCTGATGTCTTCTTCTCTAACTTCAACATCAAGTTCTTCGGCTTCGGGCAAAACAGCAACGCTTGCAGCAGAAGTATGAACACGCCCCTGCGATTCGGTTTTGGGAACACGTTGAACACGATGAACACCAGACTCATATTTTAAAATACCGTAAACTCCTTCTCCGCTAACGTTAAAAACCATTTCTTTATACCCTCCGGCAGCAGATTCGGTAAAATTTGTAAGTTCAATTTTCCATTTTTTGCTCTCACAATATTTTGAGTACATTCTAAACAAATCACCTGCAAAAATTCCTGCTTCATCGCCGCCTGTTCCTGCTCTAATTTCAACTATCGCTCCTTTTTCGTCTTCAGGATCTTGCGGTAAAAGTAATATTTTTATATCAGCCTCAAGTTGCTCTAATTCTTCTTCTAATTCTTCTAATTCCATTTTTGCCATCTGACGCATCTCTTCGTCTTTTTCTTGATTCAAAATATCTTTTGAAGTTGTAATATTACTTAAAATTTCTTTGTATTTTTTAAACGAAATAATCAATGGTTCAAGGTCTCGGTATTCTTTGTTTAATTTTACGTATCTTGTTTGATCTGTAACAGTTTCGGGTAAAGTTAGTTGTTCAGATACTTCATTAAATCTTTTTTCTACACCTTCTAATTTTTCTAATATAATGTTAGCCATATTTTTATAATAAGTTTATCTTTTTTATTCGTATAGTGTATTGAGCTTAAACTTTTAAAACAAAAATATTTGTTTTAAAAGTTTGCAAATTTAGTAATAAAATTCACCAAATTCACTTTTTATTGTTATTTTTTTTTCGGTACTTTCTGTACAATAACCAACTATTTTGGCTTCAACATTAAATTTATTAGAAATATTTATTATTTCTCTGGCGGTTCTTTTATCTGTGTATATTTCTAAACGGTGTCCCATATTAAAAACTTGATACATTTCATCAAAACTCGTATTTGAATTTTGTTGAATTAACTTAAATAAAGGAGGAATACCAAATAAATTATCTTTAACAATATGCAATTTATCAACAAAATTTAAAACTTTTGTTTGGGCTCCTCCCGAGCAATGTATCATTCCGTCGATATTGTCTTTATGTTTTTCAAAAATTTTAGAAACTATTGGTGCATAAGTGCGTGTAGGCGAAAGAACAAATTTACCGGCATCAATATTAAAATCATGGATTTTATCGGTTAAGCTAAATTCCCCTGAATAAACGTATTGTTTTTCTATAGAATTATCATAAGTTTCGGGGTGTTTTTCGGCTACTGATTTATTAAAAAAATCATGTCGGGCAGATGTAAGCCCGTTACTACCGATACCTGAGTTATATTCATTCTCATAAGTTGCTTGTCCGAAAGAAGCCAATCCAACAATTACATTTCCGGGCTTAATGTAGTTTTCAATTATTTCATCTCGTCTTAAACGCACAGTTGCAGTAGCATCAACAATAATTGTACGCACCAAATCGCCCACATCGGCAGTTTCGCCTCCTGTAAGTTCCATATTTACACCAAACTGACGCATTTTTTCAATAAACTCGGTAGTACCTTCAATAATAGCAGCAATAACTTCTTGAGGTATAAGTTTTTTGTTGCGGCCAATAGTTGAAGAAATTAAAATATCGGTTGTTGCTCCTACACAAATCAAATCATCAAGATTCATAACTAAAGCATCTTGAGCAATGCCTTTCCATACCGATAAATCGCCGGTTTCTTTCCAATAAGCATAAGCCAAAGACGATTTTGTGCCTGCACCGTCGGCGTGCATAATGTTGCAGTATTCGTTGTCTCTGCCTAAAATATCGGGTATTACCTTGCAAAATGAATTAGGGTAAAGTCCTTTATCAATGTTTTTTATGGCGTTATGAACTTCTTTTTTTGTTGAAGAAACCCCTCTTTTTTCGTAACGTTGCATAGTAATTTTAAATTTTCCGGTTTAAATATTTAAGTATGATAAATTAAGAATTGAAATCTGCATTTTTTTTAATAATCAAAAACAAGTAATTTTCAGTTTGTAAATATAAATATTTTTTAAAAAAAACAGTCAGACAAATTTGTCTGACTGTTTTTTTTAAAAATTTATTGTTTGATAAATTTGATTGTTTGAGTAGAATTATCAGCTCTTATCTGTATAGTATAAAAACCTTTATGCAGATTTGAAATATCAATCTGTTGATTTGATAGTGATGTATTTGCTCCAACTATACGCCCTGCCACATCATATATCTTGTATTCTAAATTAGAATTTAGTCCTAAAATTTCAATAAAATCATTAGCAGGATTAGGAAATAATTTTAAATCTAAATTAGTTTCGGGTAACATAGTAGTTGAAACAAGCTGAAAATCTTGCACCAAACTAACATCAGTTATATCAATAACTGTATCAAGAGGATAATACCCTTGGGCGGAAATATTTACTTGAACATCTGTTTGATTATATGTTTGATTTGCAAAAAACACATCACCTTGTTTATCAGATGTTTGAATATCTCCATTTAAAAAAACTGTTGCATTTTGAATTCCATTTAAATTATGATTTAAAATATGAAACATTGCACCAATATTAACATTATCTATAGTTTCTTGAGCTAAACCTTTAATGCAAAAATTTCCTGTATTATCAAAGCCCGAAGGATCATCATAATAAAAAAAATCGTGCCATAAGCTGTCAAAATAAAAACTTTCACCCTCGTTAGCAGACGATAAAACAATTGTTTTACTTGCTGATTTGGAGAGAATTGTATCATTAAGAAGCACCGGAACATCAGATGTTCTGTCGTAAGGTTGACCACCTTGAGATAAATACAAATAAATGTAAAAATCATCACCATCACGAAGCTGTAATGGAACATCTAAATCAATAGTGTGAAAACCTTTTTTTAGAGAAAAACCGGTTTGCATTATTTGAGCATTGCAAAAAGTATCGGCTTGCATATTACTGTATATCTTTATTTTATAATCAACACTATCGGCATTTGTAAAAAAACTCACAGCCGAAAGCCAAACATCTTCGCGAGCATTAAAATAATTACAAGCTTCGGTAATATCTACTTTAGTATCTCTCCAACCATGATAATCATGATAATATATTTTTGAATATTGCATTGGCTCGACATTAATAAAAGAAACAGCCCCCATATCGGGTTCTCTGCACGACCATTTATCGTAATAAGAAATCCAAAAATAGCCATCAAATCCCCAGTAAGTATCCCAACTATTTTTCACAATCCAAGCACCATCGGCTGGTGCACCGGGAACTGCATGATTATCGTCCCAACCAACTATAGTAACAGAGTGATTAGGTAAAAGAGTACTTGAAGCCGGCTGATAATGATTATATGAACCATCAATAAAACTGTAATCATAACACATACAAGTTGCAATAGCTCCCTGATTCATAATGCGTTGTTTAATTTGAATAATGCCGTTTAAATCATCGTCCATAGAAAACCATTCTACATCTCTGGGATAATAATAATGAAAATCATCACTAAAACGAAGTGGAGGTGTAGTATAACTTTGTCCGTCGATGTCTCTAACAGCACCTTCGCCTCGAGAAAGATAAGCAGTTGAAACTCTGTAATCGCCGCCATTATGCACAGCAAGACCTTGACCACTAACCGGTATAATATCATCATTATTATGATCATTATACCCGTTCCACCAATCTAAGTGATATTCAGCCAAATTAGGTTCACCTGTTTCGCCATTATCTGTCCAAACATTTGTCATTAACAAATTACTTTCAATAGAAGCCATGGTTCCGTGTGTCCAACAAGTACCACCTTGCTGCGATTTTACAGATGTAACCATACTATTGTCCCTTAAGTCAAAAGAAGTAGGAGGAATTTGAGCATGTAAACTAATGCTTAAAGAAAGAATTAAAAACAAAGTAAGAATTTTTTGCATTTTAAATATTTTAAAGAGTTTTAATAAATAGATAACTAAATTGCAAACGGTTGCACAATTTATATTGCTTATAAACAAAATGTAATTAAATTTGTAAATGTAAAAAAAATACATGTACTTCTTTTGAATGTAAATTCAAATAAATAAATTTGCAAAGAATTTAAAAATTTAATTAACAATTAAACTTATATATTATGATTAAAATTGGAATAAACGGTTTTGGACGCATTGGACGTGTTGTTTTTAGAATTATGGCTAAAAACCCCAATATGCAAGTTGTAGCAATTAATGATTTATTAGACGTAAACACTCTTGCATATTTTTTAAAATACGATACAGTTTTTGGAAAATTTGACGGAGAAATTACTGTTGAAAGCGGAAACTTAGTTGTAAACGGAAAAACAATCAGAGTTACGGCTGAAAGAAACCCTGCTGATATTAACTGGGGAGCAAAAGAGGTTGACGTTGTAGTTGAATCTACCGGTTTCTTCTTAACAAAAGAAAAAGCAAATCTACATATTCAAGCAGGTGCTAAAAAAGTTATTCTTTCGGCTCCGGCAAAAGATGACACAAAAATGTTTGTTTATGGAGTTAATCACAAAGAATTAACAAAAGATTTTGACGTTATTTCTAACGCTTCTTGTACAACAAATTGTTTTACCCCTATTTTGAAAGTTTTACATGACAATTACGGCGTTGTAGAAGGTTTAATGACCACTATTCACTCGGTAACAGGAAACCAAATGAGTGTTGACACAGCCGGAAGCAACCTGCGAAGAGGAAGAGCCGGAGGACACAATATTATTCCTACAACAACGGGAGCTGCAAAAGCTGCTACTAAAATTATGCCCGAATTAGTTGGTAAAGTTAACGGAATGGCTATGCGTGTTCCTACTTTAGACGGATCAGTTGTTGATTTTACTGTTCGTTTAGAAAAACAAACTACTTTAGACGACATTAAAGCAAAAGTTAAAGCTGCTTCGGAAGGTGAATTAAAAGGCGTTTTAGAATATACTGAAGAAGCTATTGTTTCAAGCGACATCGTTGGAAATCCTATTACTTCTATTTTTGACGCATCAGCTTGTATGGAACTTAATGGAAACTTCTTT
This sequence comes from Bacteroidales bacterium, assembly GCA_016936595.1. GTDB lineage: Bacteria > Bacteroidota > Bacteroidia > Bacteroidales > JAFGUD01 > JAFGUD01. The sequence continues at coordinate 25,468 of JAFGXO010000050.1, forward strand.
AAATTAATCAACTGGTATGACAACGAATGGGGATACTCTGCACAACTTGTTAAAATGACGGAATACTGGATGGGATTATAATTTTAAATGTATAATTTTATTTTACAACAAAAAAATGGTTAACTAATATTAGTTAACCGTTTTTTTTAAATAAGTTCAATCAAAAGAGTATTTTTAGCAACAATTTGATTTGATTTTACATGTATTGTTTTAATTTTTCCTGAAATTTGAGCTTTCACTCTATTTCTCATTTTCATTGCTTCAAGAATTAGCAAAACTTCGCCTTTTTCTACTTTCTGCCCTTTTTTTACCATAATTTCTCTTATGGTTCCGGGTATAAAAGCAGTAATTTTGCCCAAATCTTCAGCCTCCCACACAGGTTTTTCTGCAAATTTTCGGCAAATTTTTGTTTTATATGTTTCTCCGTTTACATAAAGTTCGGAATATTTTTTATCGCAATCCATACTTCAGTTTATTAAGTTTATAAAATGTGTAAAGTTTTGATTGTTAGAAAGTTTTCTACCTAACAACAACCTACTAAAATGGAGGTATTCCATGCTTTCTTTCAGGTTTTGGCTCGTGTTTATTAATAGAAACATCTATTGCGTGAGATAGAAATTTACGTGTTTCATTTGGTGCAATAACTGCATCGATATATCCTTTCCCTGCAGCAACATACGGATTAGCAAATTTTTGCTTATACTCTTCAATTTTTTGTTGACGCATTTTTTCAGGATCGCTTGCTTCGGCAATTTCTTTACGGAAAATTATGTTTGCAGCACCTTCGGGTCCCATAACTGCTATTTCGGCATTTGGCCAGGCAAAAACAAAATCTGCTCCAAGATGTCTGGAATTCATAGCAATATATCCACCTCCGTACGCTTTTCGTAAAATAACAGTTATTTTTGGAACGGTAGCTTCACTATATGCATATAGCACTTTTGCTCCATGTCTGATAACTCCTGCATACTCTTGATCGATTCCGGGCAAATATCCGGGCAAGTCAACAAGTGTAATAATAGGAATATTAAAAGCATCACAAAAACGAATAAAACGAGCAGCTTTATCGGAAGAATCAACGTCAAGAACACCAGCCAAAACATCGGGCTGATTAGCCACAAAACCAACAGTTTCACCGTTTATTCTGCCAAACCCAATCACTAAATTTGCAGCCCAAAGCTCTTGAATTTCCATAAATTCAGAATTATCAGAAACGCCTCTAATAACATCACGAACATCATAAGGCTCTTTGGAATCTTCGGGAACAATTTTATCCAAATCAAAAAAAGATTTTGGTTCTGCAGGAGTATATGGAAGGGCTCTGCGTGTATTGTTCCAAGGAATATAGGTAACCAATTCTTTTATTTGGCTAAAACATTCTTGTTCACTTTTTGAAAAGAAATGAGCGTTGCCTGTAATTTCTGAATGAATTTTAGCTCCGCCAAGTTCTTCCATCGAAATTTCTTCACCCAAAACAGTTTTAATAACTTGTGGTCCGGTAATAAACATTTTTGAGATGTTGTCAACAACAAAAACAAAATCGGTTAAAGCAGGTGAGTAAACCGCCCCACCGGCACATGGACCTAATATTACGGATATTTGAGGAATAACTCCCGAAGCCTTAGTATTTCTGTAAAAAATTTCACCATAACCGGCCAATGAATTAACTCCTTCTTGAACCCTTGCACCACCCGAATCATTTATTCCTATTAATGGAACTCGCATTTTTATAGCATGATCCATTATTTTTGTTATTTTTTTTGCATGCATGTATCCTAAAGAACCACCTGCAACTGTAAAATCCTGAGCATAAATACAAATTGGTTTACCTGCAATTTTACCGGTTCCGGTTATAACACCATCGCCGGGAAGTTCTTTTTTTTCCATGCCAAAATCTTTAGCATCGTGAGCAATAAACAAGTCATATTCCTGAAAAGTTCCTTCATCTAACAATGATAAAACTCTTTCACGAGCAGTCATTTTGCCCATTTGTTTTTGTTTTTCAACAGCTTTTTCTCCGCCGCCTTGTTCCAATTTTTCTCTTTTTTTGAACAAATCTCCTACGGTTCCTTTTAAACCCATAGTTTTAGTTTTAAAATTAGCTGCAAAGATATATTTACATTTTGTAATCTAATATGATTTATATCAACTAAGTTAAGAAAGGTTTGATATTGAGAAAGAAAGAGTTCTGAGGTTGTATCAATTTAAGAATGTTTTACCCTAATTAGTTAGTGTTTTTGCAAAAAAACAATAATAACCGATCAAAAAACTCATTTATGTTTTAAGCGAGTTTTTTTTCGTAAAAAAAAGTATTTATCTTTAAATAAAAATTAATGAGCAAGCTTACTGTAGCAATTCCGGTTTACAATAGTCAAAACACTATAAAAAGAGTAGTTGAAGAACTCATTGAAAATATTACAGAATACTTATTAGAAATAGTTATTGTTAATGATGCTTCTGAAGATAATAGCAGACAGGTTTGTTTAGATTTATTCGAAAAATACCCAAAAATCATAAAGTTTTATTCTTTAGCAAAGAATTTTGGAGAACATAACGCAGTAATGGCTGCCTTGAATAACTCCACAGGCGACTACACAATAATAATTGATGATGATTTTCAAAACCCCATTTCAGAAATAAAAAAACTGGCAGATTATTCTTTAAACAAAAATTTTGATGTTGTTTATACTAAATACGAGAAGAAAAAACATTCAATTTTTAGGAATTTGGGAAGTAAATTTAACGATAAAGTTGCTAATTGGCTTTTAAAAAAACCACAAGGTTTATATTTGAGCAGCTTTAAAAGTGTTAGTAAGTTTACAGTAAATCAAATAATTAAATACGATTTACCATATCCTTACATTGATGGCTTAATTTTAAGAACAACATCAAATATAGGTCAAATAGTTGTGGAGCATTCAAAAAGAGAACAAGGAAAATCTCAATATACAATTGTAAAACTAATAGGTTTGTGGTTAAATATGGTTACAAATTTTTCGATAAAACCTTTGAGATTTGCAACTTTTCTTGGTTTTACCTTTTCAATAGTAAGTTTTTTGCTTGCTGTTGCCGGAATTTTAATAAAATTATTAGATCCATCAGCCCCTCTTGGATATGCTTCATTATTAGTTTCTGTTGCATTTTTAGGCGGAATTCAATTAACTGCAATAGGAATGATTGGCGAATATATCGGGCGTACATTTTTGTCAATCAGTAAATTGCCCCAATTTGTAATTAAAGAAAGGCATGAAAAAAAAGAGTAGTTTTTCAGCAAGGTAAAACGGAGCTATTTTAACCTAAAATAATATCGTTTGCCGAAAATCTTAACCGAAAATCTTTTTTTATTAGAATTAACTACATGAATAAATTTAAGTTCAACTTGTGTGCCTGTTGAATTTCCTTTTGGGTCAAATTTATCAAGAATATTAAGCTCAATTTTTTTAACTCCGGCTGTATTTAAAAGATTAATACGTTCTTCTAAATTTTTCACACCGGTTGATTTATGCCCTTTTCTACGTAGAGCTATCTCAGCAGCCTTTTCACGACCAATTCCGTTATCATCAATTATACACGTAAAAGATTTATCGTCAATTTTTTTAATAGAAAGAGTTAAAACTCCATTTTTTTTAAGAGGAGCTAACCCGTGCCAAATAGCGTTTTCTAAAATAGGTTGAAGAACCATAGTAGGTAAAAAAACCGCTTGCTGTTTTATATTTTCATCAATTTGAAGATTAAACGTAAAGCTATCGTCGAACCTCATTTTTTCGAGTTCAAGATATAGTTTAAGAGTGTTAATTTCTTCTTCGAGATTAATAAATTCGTGCTTTGAATTATCTAAAACTTTACGCATTAAAGTTGCAAAACTTGTAAGATAAAAATCAGCGTTATCTGCATCATTTTCAAGTATATATCTTCTGATAGAATTAAGGGCATTGAAAATAAAATGCGGATTCATTTGCGACCGCAGAGCTTTTTGTTCGGCTCGCATCATTTTACGTTTTAGCCGCAAATCTTTTTCAAGCCTATTAAACCGAAAAGTTAAAATGCCTCCGGCCGAAATAAAAATCAATATTAGTAATAGAATGTAAAATGCTAATGTTCGTGTAAATTTTTTTTTGATATAAAATTTAATTTTAATAGGAATTTTATTCCATGTTTTACCATCAGCAGATGATAATAAAAACAATGTGTACTCTCCGGGCAACAAATTGGGGAAGCGAAGAAAGCGGTCGGCTGTATTGTTCCATTCTTCGTCGTATCCTTCGAGTTTATATTTGTATAAAACCTTGTCGCCTGCACTAAAACTTATTCCTTTGTAATAAAATGTTAAGGTATTATTAGAAGGCGAAAATTTATAAAAAGTATCTATTTTAATTTTATTGTTGTTAACTAAAATACTATCAAGATGAAATTCGGGAGGATTAAAATTTTTCTCAACATTATCAGGGTAAAAAGAAATCAGCCCTTTTGTTGTTCCCAAAAACAAACAATCTCCATTTTTATCAATATCTTTAATTTCAATAGCATAAAGACCGTCGATATCGGTAAATTGAGTGGTAAAAATTTGCAACGAATCATTATTTTCTATTAAATTAATTCTACACAATCCTTTGTTTGTTCCTGCCCAAATATCATTATCGGCAGCAAAAACAGTATTAACGAAATTTGAATTTAAACCACTGCTTTCGTTCAAAATTTTAAGCTCATTATCTGTTTTGGAATAAAGAAAAACACCATCGCCGTTTGTGGCTACTACAATATATTTTTTAAACATTGTAATATCATTTATACGTGCTTTAAGAGAAGGAAATTCATCACCTAAAAAAGAATATTGTCCATTAGAAAAAAGAAATAAACCATTGATAGTTCCTATCCATACATTTTCATTTGCATCAACATAAATAGCATTTGAAGTAGGCAAATTATCGTAAGGGTATGTTTTGCATATTGTATCACAATAAATATTTAATCCTTTATCCGAATTAATATATACTTTGTTTTTTCTTGCAAAAGCACGATAACTTCTTGTTAACGTGTCAACTACAGTTATTATATTATTATGTTCTTTTATTAACTCATTTCCTAAATACCAAACAGAACTATCCTCTGTAACAACAATATCCTGAATTGCATAATCTCTACCGCTTTTTAGTTGAAGGTTTTGGATAGACATAATTCTATGCCCTGTTATTGAACATTTTACAACTTGACGATCGTAAGTGGAAAAATACAAAAAATCATTGAATATTTTAAGAGAAACTATATTAAATAAGGGTATTCCGAATCTTTTGTATGAAATAAATTGAAAAGAAGGAGAATAAAAAACCCCATTTTCGGTAGTTGAAAGCCAATAACCATTTTGATGATCCTGAAAAACAGCTATTGGCGACATTCCAGACAAATAGATTTCGGGAAGAATATTAAAATCTGAATTTGCATAATAATATACCCCTTCGTACAGCACACTTATCCAAAAATTTTTCTTGTTATCAACAAAAACACCACTAATTTCATTTTTATAAGTTTTTATACTAATAATATGATTATTACGAATATAATAAAGTTTGTTTGATATAGAAATCAAATATTCTCCAAATCTTATTTTATAAATATTTTTCCTAAAACCATTATTAATACCTATAATAAAAAAACCTTTATCGTTCACCTCAAGATAAACAGAATCGCTTCTTTCCTGTCCGCGAATGTATGCACTTACAACGCCCCCATCAATTTCATTAAAATAAAAAGCAGAATAATGACTTTCAGGGATTCTATTATAAACATTTCCATTTTTATCAAATTCAAAAATTCCTCCTCTAAGCGGCATTATCCACACACTTGAGTCTTTGTCAACAAAAAGATTATTAACATAATAATTTTTAGAAAGCTTGATTAATGTGTCATTATAATTATAAATGTTAAAATTGTCATTTTCGTAATAACTTAACGAGCCATCATAGGTAGCAAACCAAATTCTGCCATTTATATCGTAAAACATTTTAATTATTGAATTTGAAGGCAAACCGTCGCTTGCGGTGTAATTTTTAAAACTATAACCATCAAACCTACTTAGTCCCCTACTGGTTCCAAACCACATGTAGCCAGCAGAATCTTGCATCTGACAATATACTTCGGAACTCGAAAGCCCCATATCTGTTGAAAAATGTTTAAATTCGGCATACTGACTTTTTAAAATGCTGCTGATAAACAAAAGAAGTATTATTGTTAGAGTTTTTTTCATTCAATTAGAAATCAATTTTATATTGATAATAAAATTTGCAAAAACTTTTTCTGTGATATTTTGTTAATCCAAAATCTATAACTGCTTTTTTATGTTCTTTAGTTGCGTAACCTTTATTTTTAAACCACAAATATTCCGCAAATTCTTTATCAATTTTTTGCATAAAATCATCTCTAAAAGTTTTTGCTAATATCGACGCAGCTGCAATTGATGCAAAAATTCCATCGCCTTTAATTATTGTTTGGTGCGATATTTTTTTATAAGGCTTAAATTTATTCCCATCAACCAAAATAAATTCGGGTTTTATTGTTAATTTATCTAAAGCTCTGTGCATAGCCTCAATAGAGGCATTTAGTATGTTTATTTTATCAATTTCTATGTTATTAACAGTACCAACAGTCCAGTCGATTGCATTTTTAATAATAATATCGCGTAAAATAAGCCGTTTTTTTTCACTAAGTTTTTTTGAATCATTTAAAAGCTCATTTTTAAAACTATCAGGCAGAATAACAGCCGCTGCAAAAACAGGACCGGCAAGACACCCCCTACCCGCCTCATCACAACCCGCTTCGATTAAATTTTCAGTATATCTTAATTTCAGCATAAATTATTAATCAACAAGCGTTCCTATTTTTTCTCCTAACACCAATTTTTTCAAATTTCCTATTTTGTGCATATCAAAAACACGAATAGGCATGTTATTTTCATTACACAAAGAAAAAGCAGTTATATCCATAACTTTCAATTCTTTATCAATAGCTTCTTTAAATGAAACATGTTCATATTTTACAGCATTAGGATCTTTTTTAGGATCGGCAGTATAAACTCCGTCAACGTTTGTGCCTTTTAACAAAATATCGGCTCCTGTTTCAATAGCTCTGAGAGCTGCTGCCGAATCGGTTGTAAAAAAAGGATTACTTGTACCCCCCGAAAAAATAGTTACATAACCCTCGTCATGGTATCTTTTAGCTTTGTCGGGAGAATATCTTTCAGCAAAGGGCTCCATAAAAGTTGATGTTAAAACAACAGCTTTAACATTATTTGCATTAAATTCAGCCTGCAAAGCGATACCATTCATCACTGTTGCAAGCATGCCCATATAATCACCTTTTATTCTGTTCAAACCTTTTTCAACTCCCTTTAATCCTCTGAAAATATTTCCACCACCAACAACAATTCCAACCTCTACTCCGAGATTAGCAATTTCAATAATTTGAGAAACAAATTCACTAACTTTTTTAGTAGAATAGCCGAAATTTTGGGCTCCGGCAAGTGCTTCGCCACTTAATTTCAATAAAATTTTTTTATATTTTAACATATTAGTTATTTTTGAAAATCTAATTTAAACCACGCATTTACAAATTTCTTTGTAAAGCACATAATTCTTTTAAAAAAAATACGTTACTTTTATAAAATCAAAAACAAAGATACAATTAAAAATAATTTTAAAAAATTGAACTTTTAAGATAATTTTGCGGTCTCTAAAATAAAGTAATTTTACAAAATAAATGATTATGAAAAAAATAATTTTTACATTGGCTATGCTTGCAGTGATAAGCACCGCTTTTTCTCAGAAACCTGAAATGGTTTTTATCGAAGGAGGTCAATTTTATATGGGGAATGACTATTCGGTTTCGCTTGATGAAAAACCTGAACACAAGGTGGTTCTTAATGATTTTTACATCAGCAAGTACGAAGTTACATTTGAGATGTTCGATAACTTTTGTCGTTCTACCGGATTTCAAGAACCCGATGATGGTGGTTTTGGTCGTGGAAATAATCCTGTTATTAACGTTAGCTGGGAAGGTGCAATTAAATATTGCAACTGGTTAAGCACTCGTTTTGGATACGATAAAGTTTACGATTTGAAGATTGACAGCGGTGGTATGGTTATTGAAAATGTAAACTGGAATGCCGATGGTTATAGATTACCTACTGAAGCTGAATGGGAATATGTTGCAAAAGGTGGTAACAACTCGCAAGGGTTTGCTTATGCCGGAAGTAATGATCCTAAAGATGTTGCTTGGTTTACACAAAATTCAGGAAATAAACCTCACACTGTTGGTTCTTTAAAAGCTAATGAATTAGCTGTTTTTGATATTCTTGGAAACGCATGGGAATGGTGTTGGGATTACTATGATAAAGGATATTACAAAAATTCTCCGGATACTGATCCTCAAGGACCTGCAAGTGGAGACCATAGAGTTTACAGAGGTGGTAATTTTAATAGCGATATTGATTTCATTAGAGTAACTAAACGTTTTGCCCTTTCTCCAACATTATCTACAGGTTTAGTAGGTATCAGATTAGCTCAAAGCGGAACTTCTCAACAATAATTTAAAAATATTTTTGGTGGCTGTCTTAAATTTTATACTTTTGACAGCTCTTTTTGGGGGGATTAGCTCAGTTGGCTAGAGCGTTTGACTGGCAGTCAAAAGGTCATCGGTTCGATTCCGATATTCTCCACGCTGAAAATCAGGCTCTTACAGAAACGTAGGGGCTTTTTTGTTTTTTAAATGTACAAACAATTTGCACACTTATTTGATTATATTCACTAAATTATGCGGAAAATTGCAGCACATTATATCTTTCCTGTTACTACCAAACCTTTAAAAAATGGAATAATTATCATTAATGATTACGGTGAAATTATTGAAATTATCGACACAAAAGGAGATTTGAAAGAAACTTCATCATTAGAATTTTACAACGGAGTAATCGTCCCGGGATTTATTAATACTCATTGCCACCTTGAACTTTCGTATCTAAAAGGCAAAATACCAATGCATACCGGACACGTTGAATTTATCCGCCAAATTGTAGAAAACATCAAAACTACGGAAGTTGATGTTGATAAAATAGAAAACGCATTCCTTGAAATGAAAAAAGAAGGCATCGTTGCAGTAGCTGATATTTCAAACAGAGAAATTACAAGCCAAATAAAACAAAATAACGACATTTATTTTCACACCTTTATTGAATTAGCAGACTTTTTTAACAATGAAAACATCGAAACACAAATTTCTGTCGGAAAAAAACTTGGAAAAAATTTCATCAAAAAATCTATTGTTGCACATGCTCCCTATACTTGTTCTCCTGAATTTATTGTTGAAACGGCAAAATTAAGCAGAGACGTTTATTCTATTCATAATCAGGAAGTTAAATCTGAAAACGAAATGTACATTAAAGGCTCCGGTGAAATATTTAATCTATTAAAACAAAGAAATCCGTTCAGCGATTTTAATATAACCAAAAAAACAGCTTTACAAAGCTATTTAGATAAAATTTCGCGAAATGATTTGAATATTTTATTAGTTCACAACATCTTTACAACCGAAGAAGACATTAAATATGCAGAAAATTTATCCGAAAACATATACTGGACATTGTGCCCAAAATCTAATCTTTTTATTCAAAATAAACTGCCTGAAATTAAAAATTTCATTAAAAATAATTGCAAAATTACTCTCGGCACAGATAGTTTAGCCACTAATAACAGATTAAGCATTATAGAAGAAATGAAAAATTTTACTGAATTTAATTTTACCGAAGTACTAAAATGGGCAACTATTAACGGAGCAAAAGCTCTAAAAATTAACAATATATATGGTTCAATTGAAATTGGTAAAAAACCGGGGTTAAACCTCATTTCTAATTTTGATTTTAAAAATAACCATTTAAAAAAAGACAGTTTTGTGAAAAAAATAATGTAAAAAAATTTAGAATTAATATTATTTGCCAAACAAAAATAATTTTGCTGTTTAAAAACAAAATTTTGCCTTTTGATTAAAAAATGTTTCCTTTGTTTTTGTATTTACTAAACTTTTAGAAATTTTTAATCAAATGAAAAACAATAGTTTAGTGTCAATTTCAGATTATTCTGTTGATGACATTTGGCAAATTTTAGAATATGCCAAGTATTTTGAAAACAATCCTCGCCCGGATTTAATACCCAACAAAGTAGTAGCATCTCTGTTTTTTGAACCATCTACTCGCACCCGATTAAGCTTTGAAACAGCTATTCAACGTCTTGGAGGCAGAGTTATCGGGTTTACCGATGCTGGAACTTCAAGCGTTAGCAAAGGTGAAACACTTAAAGACACAATTTTAACTGTAGCAAATTACACCGACTTAATTGTTATGCGTCACCCAATTGAAGGAAGTGCCAGATTTGCCAGCGAAGTTTCTCCTATTCCGATTATTAATGCAGGCGATGGTGCTAATCAACACCCGACTCAAACTCTTCTTGATTTGTATTCTATCTACAAAACTCAAGGTAAACTAAACAACTTAAACATTGTTATGGTTGGCGACTTAAAATACGGAAGAACTGTTCACTCTTTGGTACATGCTTTAACCGATTTTAATCCCACTTTCCATTTTGTTGCCCATAATCTACTAAGCATACCCAACGAATACAAATTGCTTCTAAAAGAAAAAAACATAGATTTTTATGAATATCAAAATTTTGATAAAGTAATTGATTTTGCAGATATAATTTATATGACTCGTGTTCAAAAAGAGCGTTTTTCGGACTTAATTGAATACGAAAAAACCAAAGACGCATATCAACTCAGAAAAAATATGCTAAAAAATACTAAACCAAACCTAAAAATAATGCACCCACTACCTCGAGTTAACGAAATATCTATTGATGTTGATGATACTACTCAAGCTTATTATTTTCAACAAGCAAAAAATGGAGTTTATACCCGTCAGGCAATTATAACAAAAGTCCTTGATTTGAAAATTTAATCACTCTATGAAAAATAATCCTTCGATAACTATTTTTTTGTCTTTAATTTTGTTTCTGCTAATTTTTTATTCCTGCAAAAACGACAATGAAGAAAGTGACAATATGGACTCCTTAAAAATAACAATAATAGACTCTACAACTATTGACTCTTCAAACATAACTGTTTCATCTGAACGAATTGTTGCCGATACTCAAATATTATTTTTTATGCCTTCGCCAAAAGAACGACAAGATTTTATAAAATTTTATGGAGTATATAGTCAATACGAATTTCAAACAATGTTTACTAATTTCGGCAACTTATCCAACAGCGTAAAAAGTGCAATGCGGACGAGCGGAATACCTGTTGAAGTTACCTATGCTAAAAAATTTATTTTTCCTTTAAGTGATGATACTCTAATTTATGACTTATCAATTGAAGGACAAATGCTGGGGTTTATTCTTTCCGATGGAATAAATTACCCTTTAATTAGAAACGGCGTTCAAAAAACCAGAGATGTTTCAAACGACATTAGAAATTATTTTAATATTTCAAATTTTTCGATATACTGGGAATAAATAATGAATTACGACGCAAAATCAGCCAAATATTACGATAAAGTTCTTGCACCGGCTCTTAATAGAATCAGGAAACACACCGTTAAAATCATTAAAAAACACAACTTCAAATCAGTGGTTGATTTTTGTTGCGGAACCGGCAATCAACTTAAATTTTTGTTAAAAGCAGGTTATACCGACGTTGTAGGTGTTGATTTATCAGAAAATATGATAGCTCAAACTAAAGTTGGCAAATTTAACCCCAAATGTTTGCTCGAAGATGCCACAAACACAACATTTCCCGAAAACTATTACGATGTTGCTATGGTTAGTTTGGCAATGCACGAAAAATCAAAAAAAATTGCAATTGGTATGATTGAAGAGGCAAAAAGAGTAGTTAAACCAAACGGATTTTTTATTACTACGGATTATTGTTTTGATAAAAAATCTTTTTTTATTGGAAGATGGGGAGCTACTTGGGTTGAAAAAAAAGTTGGTGGTGAACATTACGAAAACTTTAAAAAATATGTTGCCTTTGGTGGCTTAAATAATTTAATGAAAGATTATATTTTTATTGAAGAAAAAAGATTTTTATTTGGAGCAGTTACTTTGAGGCTTTATAAATTTTAACCATAAATATATTTGTCAGAAATAAACCTCTTTGCTGTTTTTATTTGGAGTGATAAATTATTCTTGTAGAAAATACGCATACAAAAACAGTCAATGAAAAACAAAACAAACGTAACTTAAAACATTATTAACATTCCACTCCTATGCTTTTGGCTGTTTGCAATTACAATTAAAAGTTTATTATTTGTCCATTAATATACTTATTTTATTTTTGTAGAAACTTTACAAACTATCAAAACTTAAAATAATGGGAATGACAATAATTGAAAAAATACTGACCAATCATTCAAAATACAACAAAGTTGAACCCGGACAGATTATAGATGTTAGCATTGATGCACGAGTTGCTCGCGATTTTGGCGGACCTAACGTTGTTAAACACATGGAAGGAAACAACTTAAATATTCATGACGCATCAAAAACATTTTTTACTTTTGACACAAACCCAACCGGCTCTGACATGAAATACGCTGTTAATCAGCACATTTGTCGTCAATATGCAAGAAAAAACAAAGTGAAAATTTTTGACATAAATAACGGTATAGGAACACATACTTTAATGGAACTTGGGTTAGCATATCCAGGATCAACTGCTGTATCAACAGATTCTCATGCAAATATTTTGGGTGCAGTTTGTTCATTCGGTCAAGGAATGGGCGACAAAGATATTGCTGCGGTTTGGGCAAACGGTAGCATTTGGTTTAAAGTACCGGCATCGGTTAAAATTAATTTAAACGGGAAACGCCCCTCAAACATAACTGCTAAAGACATTGTTTTAAACTTATTAAACCGTTTTGGTGCAAATAGTTTACTTGGTTATTCTATTGAGCTTTACGGCGAAGAAGTTGAAAAACTAACACTCGACGAAAGAATTACAATTGCTTCAATGGCTACCGAAATGGGGGCAATTATTCTGTTTATTCCACCGTCTGAAAATATTTACAACTATTTTGAGGCTGTTCTTGGAAAAAAAGTTGAGCGAATTTTTGCCGACGATGACGCTGTTTACGATAAAACTTTTGATTTAAACATTGCTGATTTTAAAGAAATGGTTTCACTTCCGGGAAAACCCCACGGAACGGTTGATATTATTGAAGCAAAAAAACAAAAAATAGATTCGGCTTTTATCGGAAGTTGTACAAACGGAAGAATAGAAGATTTACGAAGTGCTGCAAATGTTTTAAAAGGCAGAACTGTAGCCCCCGGAGTAGTTCTTAAAATTGTTCCTTCAACAGATATTGTATGGCAACAAGCTATGAAAGAAGGACTTATATTAATATTTAAACAAGCTGGAGCAATGGTTTCAAATGCAGGTTGTGCTGGTTGTGCTGCCGGACAAGTTGGAATGAACGGACCGGGAGAAATTTCAATCAGCACCGGAAACAGAAATTTTCCGGGCAAACAAGGCAAAGGTGAAGTATATCTTGCCTCGCCGGCTGTTGTTGCTGCTTCGGCAGTTGCAGGCTATATTACAACTATTGACGATATTCCCGAAATACCGGCAAATTTTGATTCCCAGTATATCGAAAATAAATCTTCTCTATCCGAAAAACATCTTAATGACGCAAAAAAAGCAGAGAAAAAAACTTTTGCTCAAGGTAAAGTCTGGCTCATTGAACGCGATAATATTGACACTGATATGATTTTTCATAACCGTTATCTTGCTATCACAAACATTGATGAAATGGGACAATACGCATTTGATAATCTCGAAGGTTACGAGGATTTTGCAAAAAAAGTTCAACCATCGGACATTATAGTAACCGGCAAAAATTTTGGTAGCGGAAGCTCTCGTCAGCAAGCTGTTGATTGTTTTAAAGCTCTTGGCGTGCCCGTAATCTTAGCTCAGTCTTATGGAGCAATTTACGAACGTAACGCAATTAATGCCGCTATGCCAATTATGAACTACACTACTGAAATTATAGAAAAAATTGAGCTAAAAAATGGCGATGAATTATACGTAGATTTTATTACAGGTAATATTGAAAATAAATCGAACGGTAAAAAAGCCCAAATTGAACCTTTTTCTGATGTTCAACTTGATATTTATCAAAATGGCGGAATTTTTTAAATTCAAAATTTTACAAAAAAATAACCACAGTAATTTATTTTTACTGTGGTTTTTTTTGTTTTTATATTACAATAAATCAATTTTACTGCTCATTATTTGATAATTTATAATAAAAAACATTATCGTTAATTTTCATTTCAATAATTTTAAGAATTAACAAATCAACAAGTATATTTTCAGCCGATTTTTTTGAGATTTCGGCTCTTTTACAAAACTCATCAATAGTAATGCGAGGATAATCGTTTAAAAATTCGAGCAAAAACTCAATTTCGCGTGTATATTTTAATTCAACATTTCTAATCTCTTTTTCTTTCCAATACCGAACTAAAACATTATTGGCTAAAAAATTTTGATCAAAAACCCGCACATACGACCTCCATCTACCATTTTTTTCCTGAGCAAAATATGGTTTTTTATCTCCCTGTAAAATAATAATTTCAAGAATTTGTTTGCCGTCTATATACCAAGGTTCAACTTCATAATGAACAGGTGGATTACTAAACATTTTAGCGGCACTATCAACCATAAAAATTTCCTCGTCGGTTCGAACACCGGCAATTGCACCATTGTCCTTTACTCCAACAAGCAAAGTTCCTCCATTAGTATTAGCAAAAGCAACCAGAGTTTTAGCTATTTTTTTCGCATCAGAAATTTCAAACTTAAAATCAAGCGTTTGACTCTCTCCTCCCGAAATTAAATCAGCAATATGTTTTGAAATACGAGCCATTTTTATTAAAATTTACAAAACTCCGGCTAAATGGTTTGAGCTTATTATTTCTTAATCAGTAATGCTATATCCTGTAAATTCAGGACTAATTTTAATATTTTTATTAATTATAGAAGCAGAATTGTATTTATAAGAAACAACAGAATCCGAACGACTAATAAACTTATAACCAAATTCCACATCAACACCCGAATTTAAATAACCTGTTTTTTCGGCAACAACAAGCACCGATTTTCCTTGAAGTTGAGGTAAAATAGCATCTAATTCGTTCATTTTATCGGCCGGAATAAACAAAATATTACAAATACCAATAGTACTACCGGTTTCGCGAGCAATAACTTTACGCCCCGAAACTCTATTTGTTACAGCTAAATTATTAACGTAATCTGTAACCGACGAAGTTCCGTAAACATTTATTACTATTTGATTATCCTGATAACTTTGCCAATGCAGCATTCTGCCAAACCCAAATAAATAACTTGCTGCAAGTTTATTATCAAAACTTTGAGCCGAAGAGCCTATAAAAGCAAAAATCAGTAATACTATAAATACAATTTGTTTCATCACAATATTTAATTTTAATCTTTCACAAAAATACAAAAAAACTTAAAAAGTAAAAAGATAGATGATTAAAATTCAAATATCATTAAACATATAAAAAAAAATTTTAATTTTGCCGATGTTAAAAAAAACTAAATGAAATATACAGCACGAATAAACATAATGCCATTAAACAATCTCCTTGATCCTCAAGGAAAGGCAGTAAAACAAACTTTGCAAAGTCTTAAGTACTCTGAAATATCAGATGTTAGGATAGGTAAACACATTAAACTTATTATTGATGCAAGCGATGAGCAAAGTGCTAAACAAATTGCTGAAGAAATAAGCAGAAAAGTTCTTACAAATCCTGTTATGGAGTATTTTAAAATTAATGTTTGTAAATTTGAAGTAGTTGAATAAAAAAATTTTAAATATTTTAAAAGTTATTGGTTTTATTTTTATCGGAGCTGTTTTATTTTGGTTGGTTTATAAAAATCAAGATTTTGAGACCATAAAACAAGCTGTGTTAAAAGCAAAATTTGAATGGCTCTTATTATCAATGGTTTTGGGACTTTTAAGCCACTATAGCAGAGCTGCTCGTTGGAAATTACTTCTAAAACCATTAGGTTACGACGTAAGAAAAAAAACTCTGTTTTTTTCGGTGATGATAATGTATTTAACAAACCATGCTATTCCACGTTCAGGCGAAATAGTCAGATGTGGCGTTGTAAACAGGTACGAAAAAGTGCCATTTTCAACATTGTTAGGTACGGTTTTTACCGAAAGAGTTATAGATGTTATTGTTCTTTTTATACTTACAGTCATAGTTGCTGCAACTCAATTTCATGTTTTGATTGATTTTTTAAACAACAATCAAGCTGCACAAGAAAACTTAGATAAAATATCAAATTCGCTTGGAATAATATTAGCAGCTTTTGTTATTTTTGTTTCAATGTTGATTTTAATGTTTGTTTTTCGGAAAAAAATAAAACAATTAGGCATCTATAAAAAATTCCAAAAGTTAATTGAAGATTTTTTGGAAGGATTAAAAAGCGTTCTTAAACTCGAAAAAAAATGGCTTTTTATAGCTCACACAATTTTTATTTGGGGTATGTATTTTGTGATGATTTACGTTGTATTTTTTGCTTTTGATTTTACTTCGCATTTATCTGTAATGGCGGGTTTAACAATATTTGTTCTGTCGAGCTTTGGAATTGTTATTCCATCTCCGGGAGGAATTGGAACATGGCACTTTATTGCAATTGAAACATTATTTGTGTACGGAATAGAAAAAGACAATGGCAGAGCTTTTGCTTTTGCTGCTCACGAAAGCCAAATGATTATGCTTATTGTTGTTGGTATTTTATCGCTTCTTTCAACTTCTTTGATTAAAGCAAAAGAAAGCAAAAAAATCGCAGAACAACAAACAGAAATATAAATATTTTTAGATTTTATAACATAAATTTTAAACTATGAAAAATAACAAAATTTCACTTCTTATTAGTATTTTAGCTTTAGTTGGAGTTATAGTTCTTTTAATCGGACAGTTTTCTAATAAAGAAAAAAGCAACACAACTCCGAACGTTGAACCCAAAGAAACTCAAATTGTTTATGTAAACATTGATTCGGTTTTAATTAGCTACGACTTGTATAATGCTCTATCACTGCAACTTATGCAAAAACAACAGCAATTAGAGAGCGAACTTCAAACTAAAATGCTTTCGTTACAAAACAGAATGACTCAGTTACAAAACAAATTTAATCAAGCTCTTATAACTTCTGCTAATTATCAACAACAAGCCGAAGCTCTTACTAATGAGCAATATACTTTACAATCATGGCAAGAACAAAAAGCTCTTGAATTAAACGAAGATCAAGTTGGTTTAACACAACGAGTTTACGACAGTATTGTTAGCGTTGTTAACTACATAAATGCCGACAAAAAATACGATCTAATAATTAGCAGCTCTCTCGGGGGTACTTTATTATACGGAAACCCCGATTGGGATATCACCGATCAAGTTGTAACTTTACTTAATCAAAGAGCAAGTGCAACTGCCGTTGCTGATTCTAATACTGTTACTAACTAAAAAATATTTGAAAAGGTTTTTAGTTAAGACCTTTTCTCTCTTTTTTATGAAAAAACTTTGGAGTTTCATATTTATTGTTGTAATCACTTTTTCTGTTTTTGCAGCATATTCGTTTAGTTCAAAATCAATTAAAATTGGTAATGTTGAATTAAAAAAAACCGGTATCAAAACTTTTGTGCTCGGCGACACCACCCCTTTGTACGCAATGGGACCAATTCCTGTAAAAGTGGAAGTACCTAAAATGGATAGCTCTGCACAAAACATTTTACTTATTGGCGATTCTATGCTCGAGCAACTCCGTTGGGCAGTTAGAGACTACTGCGAACATAATGGGCATCAACTTAATACAGTTATGTGGTACAGTTCTCAGTCTATGTGGTTTGGACAATATGACACATTAAAATATTATATCAAAAAATTTAAGCCTACTTATATTATTTTGGTGCTTGGAGCAAATGAACTATTTGTTTCAGATATAAAAACTAAACGAGCCGATTACGTTAAAAAAATTGTTACCGACATGGACACCATTCCTTTTATTTGGGTAGGTCCTCCAAACTGGAAAGACGACACAGGTATAAACGACTTAATTCTGCGCTACGCAAAACCCGGCAGATATTATCCTTCATACAAAATTTCGTTGAATAATCCTAAATTTGCGAGATACAAAGACGGTGCACACCCTTTGCCTGCCACTGCACAATACTGGATGGACGAAATTGCAGTATGGATTATGGAACAAAGCGACTACCCTATCCTTCTGGAAAAGCCCACACAAAAGGGAAACATGTCGTCAAACACAGTTATCCTTCAACCGTTAAAATAATTTTTTTAATCTGTAAAACTAAAATTACAAGGTATATTCAGATAATTTATCTAAAAAGTTCTTTTTACGACCATCAGAAACATCAATTTGAGAGCCGTCATTTAATAAAACGTGTCCGCCGCGTCCTTTTACATATTTTTTGATGAATTTTAAATTAACAAGATGTTTATTATGAATTCTGCAAAAATGAGAAACAGAAAGCATTTGTTCGTATAACTGAATAGATTTTGAGACAACAATTTTTTGTTTACTTGTAAGAAAAAAAGTTGTGTAATTATTACTTGATTCGCATCGCACAATTTCTTCAATATCAACAATATGCATACCGTTTGAAGTTGGTAAAACTAAACGTTGAGGAGCATTTTTTAAAGCACCATTTAAAACCTTGATTTTGTCCGATAAATCGTTGTCTTTTGAAAATTCCTCAAAACGTTTTAAAGCTTCAATTAAATCTTCGGGTTTTACTGGTTTTAAAATGTAGTGCAAAGCCGCTACTTCAAAAGCTCTTATTGCGTACTGGTCATAAGCAGTACTAAAAATAACCTGAAAATTTTGAAAATCTACTTTTTCTAAAACTTCAAAACCATCGCCATCAGGCATTGAAATATCAAGAAATACAAGGTCGGGTTTTTCATTATTAATAATTTCTATCCCCTCACTCACTGACTGTGCTGTTGCTACAACTTCAACACTTGGAACATGTTTTTCCAAAAGTTTTTGCATAATGATTAAACTATTTTTCTCATCATCTACTAAAACAGTGCGTATATTTTTTGACATAAGATTGATTTTAAAGTTCAAGCAAATTTATAGAATTTTTACAAAAAAAAGAATTTTTGAAGATTTTGATTATAAAACAAGCAAATGATTGTAATTTGAAAAATAAATTAATCGTAATAGATATCAATTTAACAATTAAATTAATTGTAATTGATTACAGTTTTTCGTCCTCCCATTTTTCCATTCACAAACATTTCTAAAACCTGTCCATCCGTTTGGCAAAGAAAAATGAAATGTTTTAAAACTCAATTTCTTCTCCTGAAACAAAATCGAATGCAAATGCCCCCATAGTTGTAACATCGTGATATGGAATAGATAGAGAATCACATTGTTCTGTCCAGTTTTTTATTCGATAATATTTGTTTGAAGCATCAAAAATTGCTTTGTTAAAGTCAACAAGTTCTAACACTTCTTGCATTGTTAAATAAACATTTTGAGATAACACTACATAATCAACTGAAATTTTTTTATCTGAAAGTTTTTCAAACATATCGTTATCTCTAACAATCAACATTTTAATATTTCCTATTTGCATAAACACTTTATCTACAAAAAGATTTTTGCTTATAGTATCATTTATTTGCAAGCTATCTATATTTGATAAACAATAACTTGTATTCCGTTTTGATGTCCAGTAAGGTTTACAAGAATAATCCAAAAAATTCGATTTTCCGAAAGCAGCATCATCAGCAATTACGGTATTTTTACCTGATAAAATATTCATTGTAAACGAATTACGAGTATTAAGAAGTAAAACCTCTGAAGATGTTTGATTTCGGATGTTCAATTGTAAGTCGAGCATAAAAAAAACTAATAATGAGACCAAAAAAGAATAAAGTAATTGTTTGTGATTATAAATCCAAAACAAAGAAAATGAGATAATTACAATAAAAAGCACTATCGTTTGTGTTCCGGTAATGTAAATGTTTTTTGTGGCAGCAAAGGGCAAACTGTTAATCCCCCCCACTCCAACAAGCAAAAATTTAAGGGCAATTTTAAGCAAAAATGCAATTGCTCCATTTAAAACAGGAATCCAACTGATTGCAAGAAGTAAAACTGCAAGATATAAAATAATGCTTGCAAGCGGAATAACTAATACATTTGTTAAAAAGAAATAATTAGGGAATTGGTGAAAATAAAAAAATCCTATTGGCATTGTTCCCATCTGTGCAGCAATAGAAACACTTAATAAAGCCCATATTTTATCAGGGATATTTCGTTCAAAAACAAAAAGTTTGTAAATATGCGGCTGAAAAAAAACAATTGACAAAACAGCTGCATACGAAAGTTGAAAACCTACAGCAAAAACATCTAAAGGATTTATAATCAACAATATAAATGCAGAAGCAAAAATTATATTATAAATTGATGTTGACCGCCTTAATAATTTGCCTATTACGAACATAGAAAACATTAAAGCCGAACGAGTAACGGAGGGAGATAAACCTGCAATAAATGCAAAAATCCACAATGAAAGTATTATTATAACAGATTTAAGCAAAATCATAAATTTATTTTTGCTCATAAAAGCCAATAAACTATTAAGAATCATAAAAATAATTCCAACATGTAAACCGGAAACAGCCAAAATATGCATTGCTCCGGTGTCGGCAAACATTTGTCGGGTTTCGGGGTCAACCTCATCTCTGTAACCAAGAGTTAAAGCAGAAAGCACACCATAACTTTGTCCATAAATATTAAATTTCTGATAAATAAGCAATAATTTATTTCGCCAATTTAATGCAGTTCGTTTTAAAAAACGCCCCTGATTAGTTTCAAGAACAATATATTTATCTGTTTGTGCGTAGGAAGCATAAAAAACTCCTTGGTTAGCCATGTAGGATTTATAATTAAATTCTTTGGGATTTCCGGCGTTAGTAATTTCATTCAAATATCCCAAAAAAACTAATCTATCTCCATATTGCAGTAGTTCAGTAATACTATCTTTTTGAATATAAACAACTATTTTTGTGTTAAATTCAGTCCAATTTACACTATCGTTTACTGCTTCAATTTGAATTATAGTTTGAACGGTTTTATCCTTAATTTTAGGCTGTTCAACTATTACGCCTTCGTAAACATTAGAATTAGAATTAATAATTTGGGGAGGATTAACTTTGTGATAATCAACAATAAAAACTCCAAGCAAAAAAATAAAAGGGAAAATTAACCAACTAAAAGAGATTGTATTTTTTACAAATAACTTATTTTCAGAAAAAACAAATACAATTAACAAAAAAAGAAGAATAAAATGCAAATATGGAATATAAAAATTAAAAATCACAGCAAACAAAATCCCGACTACAAAAGGCGGGAATAACGCGATAAATGGATGTTTTACTGTTTCCATAAACTTAATTAGTAATTTATAAAGTATTTAAATATCTGTCATTTTAGTCAACATTACGAAACAAAAGCTGCTCTCTGCGATTTTTGTCGCCTAAAACAGTTCTGTATGCAGCATTAAATTTGCCGGCAGCCATTGCCTTAAGCCTATTTCGCAAAAGAACACGTTTTACTTTTGCAACACGGTCGGTAAAAATAATACCGTAAGTATGGTCGTATTCATGTTGAAGAACGCGGGCAGCATATCCGGTTAAAACCTCATCATGATATTCAAAATTTTCATCGTAATATTGAATATGTACTGTATCGTGTCGCATAACATCTTCTCTTAAGCCCGGAATACTTAAACAACCTTCATTCATTCTTACTTGATCTCCTGAATATTCAACGATTTTTGCATTGATAAAAACTTTTTTAAAGTCAGCAAGTTCGGGCTCATCTTCGGCTAATGGAGACAAGTCGATAACAAAAAGTTTGAGAGCTTTACCAATTTGGGGTGCAGCAAGTCCAACACCTTCGGAGGCGTCCATTGTTTCAAACATATTTGAAATCAATTCTTCTAATTCTTGTGTTTTTTGTAGGGGTAATACTTCACCATCTTCTCTAAGAACATCTGTTCCTATTACATATATCGGAAAAACCATGATTAAAATCTGTTTTTTTTTAGTTTATCTGAATTTTTGGCAAAATTACTAAAAATTCCAAACATCTTCCTCTGTTTTCTTCAAATAAATTGAATCTATTCTATTAAATTTACGTTGAATAGGGCTTAAAATACTTTCGTGTTTGCCTATAACCAACACACCGTCGGGAGTTATAGTTTCGTAAAAAAATTTAAAAATTTTATCTTGTAATTCGTGATCGAAATAAATAAGTACGTTCCGACACATAATTAAATCGAATTTAAAGCCAAATATATTACCGTCTTTAATTAAGTTATGTTTTGCAAAAATTGGTTTTTCTGCGATATAACTTTTAACTTTAACAACACCTCTTCGGGAGTTGACATCAAGATATTTATGTTTATCAAAATCAGGAAATTGAGACATAACTTTATCAAAATTCTCCCAATATTCTTCAAAATCGTGCATTCTATATTTTGCGGCACGAGCCGTTTCAAGAACATCTTCATTCAAATCAGTGCCGTAAACTTTTACTTTGTGAAACAAACCAAGTTCGTACAATAAAATTAGCATAGAATACACCTCTTGACCTGTTGAACAACCTGCATGCCAGATAT
The DNA here is from genome assembly GCA_016936595.1 of Bacteroidales bacterium. Taxonomy (GTDB): domain Bacteria; phylum Bacteroidota; class Bacteroidia; order Bacteroidales; family JAFGUD01; genus JAFGUD01. Next base: position 48,252 of record JAFGXO010000050.1, read on the forward strand.
TTATAGTATCTAATTTTTCAAATTTTTCTTTCATAATAGGCACAAGTTTGTTCCAAATAGAAGGAGTTCGGAATGGCTCAGTTGTATTTACGGTTATTTCTTTAACAACATACTCTAAAAACTTGCTGTTTTTTTGCATCTTTTTCAACAAGCTATCCATAGCCATACTGTTGTCAGTTAGTATTTTTTCTAACCTGCGAGTGAAAGATTTAAGGGAATATCCTTCAAAATCATACTCCGAAAACTGTCGTGTTTCGTCGATGAATCGTTTTACGTCTTGTGGGGCAACCTCCATATTTATCAAAAAAAAGGTTAAAATTCAAAATAATTATTACTCAAGTCTGCGTCAGGTATTTTTGATGCATCAATTTCTACTTTAACCGGAGCAACAGACATTGGAATAAAAATTTCACAAATATCTGTATTTTTCCAACAACTTACAGGTTTATTAACTTTAATAATTTTCCCGTCGGAAGAATAAATATTCAATTCAACCGGCACAGGAATTTTGCCTTCATTAACTATAACAATATGCAAACCACCATTAAAATTAACGTCTGTTAATGCTAAATCTATTTTAGTAAAATCAAAGAAAAAAGGTTTCCAAATCCAGCTTAAATCTTCGTTTGTAAAGTTTTCAAATGTATAAAAAAAATCGTAAGGATAAGGGTGTTTATAGTGCCATTTTTGTGCAAAATTTTGCAAAGCGCCATAAAATAAGCTGTCTCCAAGATATTCATTTAAGATATAAAATGCAAAAGCAGGCCTGTTATAGGCAATATTACGATAAGTAAAAAAGTTTTTAAAAATACTACTTGGCACCATTAAAGGTAAATCGTCAAAATTTCCGCTAATGCGAGAGTAATTAGAAACAATATCCGGCACAGTATTACATGTTCCAAATAAATCGTCGACAGCAAAACGAGGGAAATAACTAATCAAGCCTTCGTCCATCCAAGCATAGCGAGTTTCGCTTGTTCCGGCATAAAAAGGAAAATAAGAATGGCCTATTTCATGAGCTGTAACGTAATAAAAATCGCATAAATCTTTTATATCGCCTTGATTAACCATCATTGGATACTCCATTCCTCCTCCTCCCTCAAAAACAGTCATTGCAGGATATGGGTAATATATATTTGGCTTTTGGAACGAAAAATAACCAATTATTTTGCGAGAAACTTCAGCTAAAGAATGAAAATTGGCAGAAGAATCTGCGTACACCCCGTTTATTAAAACTCGTTGAGTTCTATCGGGCATTGATATACTTGTTGCGTCCCAATTATGGCTTGCTGAGGTTGAAAAAGCAAAATCAGGAATTTTTTCGGCTTTAAAATTCCAGGTGTTTTCGGTTGTTTTTTTAAGAATCTGTCCATCAGCATAATCAATTGGAGTTAAAATATTAACAACATCGTTAGTTTTTTGAGCAGAAAGTATTTTAGCAAGATATTTTGAATTATAAACTTCGGAATAATTTTGACAAACACCCGTTGCCCATACAATGTTTGGTGCAGGCACAGTAATTGAAACATCAAAATTTGAATGATCGTTGTAATATTCTTGAGTTCCACCAAAAATACTTTGATCCCAGCCAAAAACATCGTCGTAAACTGCAATTTGCGGATACCAATAAGCCACCATATATGTTTTATCGCCGTATTTCCCATTTCTAATTGATGTTTTTTGAGGCATAGTAAATTCCCATTCGATATGAATGGTGGTTTCGGAATTTGGCAATATTGGATTAAAAACAGGAGCAAACATATTAGTACCATAAAAAGCAACCTTAGTTAAATCATAAGATTGACCATTAATTTTGAATGTTTTTATATCAATTCCATCGTGAATATCATCGGGATTTACTCTAAAATCTCTTGGATTGCTTTTTTGAAATAAGTTTTTGTACAAGCGAATTACCAAAGTATTAATACTATCGTTGCTATTATTATGATATACAACTTCCTCTGAACCTACTAATTTTCCGGTTGTAGGGTCAAAATGTACATCAATTTTATAGTCGGAGTAATTTGCAAAATAATTATCCCCGGGAGTTCCATCGTAATTTCTATAGTTGTTTTGATATGCTCTCAAAAATTCATTTGGCATATACAATTTGCTTTGACTAAGCACATTGAAAGAAAAAAATATGACTATTATTGTAAAATAAAATCGTTTCATCAAAAAAAAATTAGTAAAAATTACATCAATCAGGTTTTTATTAATTTAAAAACATTGCAAATATACAAATACAAATCATCATTTAATCATTTTTTTCGGATTATTTCATCGTCAAAAATATTTTTTTATTTTATTCTTCACCATAATAACAAGAAAGCAAATTAATATAATAAGTTAAAATTGAGAAACAATTAAAAAAATCATTAATTAACTAAATAGTAAAGCTTTATGGGTATCAAAAAAACCAATTATTAATTTAATATAAACATAATTAGCACTAATTTTACACAATATTTTGTTTATAGGTCATCTAATTTTTAAAATCGTCAATATTCCATTTATTTTGAATTTTCATTACTTGTTCAATAATGTCTCTCACACAACCGTCGCCACCTTTTTTATCGGAAATATAATCTGCAATTTCAAGCACTTCATTTGCAGCGTCGGCAGGACATGCAGAAAACCCTACAGCATTTAAAGTTTCAAAATCGGGTAAATCATCACCCATATACAAAACATCTTCGGTTGAAAGAGAATATTTAGCACAAAAATCTTCTAAAGCTTCAATCTTAAATTGCTGACTAAGATAAACATCTGAAACGCCAATATCATTAAATTTTTTCTTGACAATTTTGGAACCACCACCGGTTATAATTCCGGTGTAAAAACCCTTTTTAACAGCATAATTCAGCGCAAACCCATCTTTGGCATTTATTGGTTTATGAACGTCTTCGGCAACAACAAAATAATCGCCTGTAAAAACTCCTTCTACATCAAAAAGTAAAGCTTTTACGGTTTTTAACCTTTTTCGGTAGTTCATTTTTTCTTGATTTTGCCTATTGCAACAACTTGCACTTTAGTATCAGGGTCAACTTCTTCTAAGATAGTATATCCTTCTTCGTCAGTTATTTTTTCAACTGTTTTATTGTTGTACTTAATTTTAACTTTTGCGTTAGGAACAACTTCACCTTTATTATCAATTACTTTAAAACGCATATTATAAGTTGGCGGAATGGGCTCTTCAACAACTTCTTCTTCAGGGATTTCAATTTTTAAAACATATTCTTTTTTATGCTCACTTATAAAACGATGTTCAAAAACTCTGTTTTCTTCAACTGTTTGATAGGCAACAACTTCCTCTCCCTCTTTTACAGAATTTAGAATAAACTCTCCATTTGCATCAGAGGTTAAAGTTGTAGTTTGTTCTTCATATTCAAAAATAAAAGTTTGATTTGGAACAGGGTTATTATGCTGATTAAGAACAATAAAAGGCATATTTACTTTTCTAACAGCAGTCAAAGTATATCTTCCGTTTTCATAACAAGAAAACGACTGAGGATTTATTATCTCTTCGCCATCTTTTTGATAAGCTTTTACATCATCATCAACTTTTACTTCTTCAAGTCTTATTTTTGCATCTGCATCGGAAATATGAGTTTGAGTTTGACCTTCAAATTCAAAAAAGAATTTTTCGTTTGGAGCAGGAACTTTGTCGTCGTACTCAACTAAAAACAACATATCCACACGTTTAACGTTTATTATTTTTGCAAGAAGTCCAAGCTCCGAACCCGGAATATCCGATACAAATCCCCATTCGGTAAGCACAACTTTATCCTCTCCGTCGCCACGAACAAAAAAAACATTATTCATTGAAGGAATTTCGATGCAATTAAAAATAAACTCGGTTAATTCAGTTGTTTCAAATTGTTTTGCCGCACTTAAAATTGTTTGAATAGATTTTGTGAGCAATTTTTTTGCAATAGCCTGATCAGTAGGAGACAGTTTACTAAAATTAACTACTGACCCTTTATGCTCGGTACTCCAAATAATTGAGTTTGTATCTTCAACAAATACAGGATCTGCAAAAATTAAATATTCTTTTCCTTCGGGAAAAGTTCTTTTGATTTGGTTATAACGACTTTTTACGGTGGAAGGACTGCCAAATATATATCTGACATTTTCAACTTTATTTTGACTAACAACTGCCATGATTGTTGTTTTATTGATTAAACACTTTTTTTAATTATATTAATATTCATCAAAATAGAAAATATTGTATTGATGAAATTATTTTCACAAAAATAACAATTTTTTAATTATAAAACAACCTCTTTAAATTGAAGGTGTTTGATTTTGAACAAATCTGTTATATTCCAACATTAAAGCTTTGTAAAACATTTGGGCAACTATATTTGCTCCATTTGGTGTAAAATGAATAAAATCTTTTTCTGCCAAGGGTGGATCATTAAAAACCCAGCTTGGCATTGAATTTTGTCCGCCCATTGCTTCGAACATATTCCAAAAAACACAACCATTATTTAATGCCATAATACGCATTTGTTCAACTAAATAGGGTAAATTTTTACGTGTAACATAATTGTTTTTTTCTTTTTCCGACATATCTGCCGGTCCTATTACAATTATTTGAGCATTAGGAGCTAAACCTTTTAAATAGTTAATTTGGTTTTTATAATAACTCATATAAGCTCTTATACCGGAACTATCTCTGGATATTGCGTTACCGCCAAATTGCATAATAATTAACCTTACATTCATTGATGCGTATATTTTTGCAGACAAACTAAAATCATTTCTGCCAAAAAAGAGCCCTGATGAACCTCTTACCGGTATATTATCTACTATTACTCCGGTATTACTTTCGAAAGAATATCCGTAAATTTCGGGACTTGAAGTTCCTATGTATTCAAATTTTATGTTTTCGGGATTATCAAACTCAAAAGTTTTTATTTGCAAATTTTGATTTGCAGCCAAAACCTCAGTATTTACAAGAGCTTCATCAGTATAAACATTCAATACTAAATCAGTTGAATTATAACCATAATAAAGCTTAACTATTTTAAATTTGCGAACATTTTGCCTTGCAACTACAGATTTTTCAAATTTTATCCAAGCTGTTTGTTCGGTAAACGAAGAATCATGAATATCAATAAAAGTTGTAAAAGCAGTGCTAATTCCATATCGTTTGTGAAGTATTGTGGTGTCAACTCTCGGGAACATAGTGTATCTATTCCAATTAGAAGAATAAGAAACAACTAAAGGTTGTTTAAAATTAAAAGCCTGTATTCCTTGATGAAAACCACTACCAAAACCTCCAAAAGCTGCTTGAAGTTTTGCTCTGATATATGAAGTCATTCTATCTACTTCAATTTGGGAATCGCCGTAATGCAAAATATGAATTTTATCAATAACACTATTCAATGAACCTAAAGTTGCAAAAAAAGCATCAAGCAAAGTATCTTGATTTTCCGGAAATTCTAAAATTTGCAAATTACTATCAACACTAATTTGCACAGGTTTATAAACTATCTGAACCGAATCAATATACATTGTGTCAAACAAGTCCTCTTCAACAAAAACAACAGTATCTTCAACTTGGTTGTTTTCAACTATCTGACTAATATTTTTTCGTTGCACAGGCGTCCAAAAATCGTCCCAAGTTTCAAACTGTAGGGTGAAATTATTTGTAATTTTTATTCCATCTGCAGGAAAAAAAAACATAATTATCGACAATCCGGCAATAACTGATAAAAAAAATAAAAGAATCTTAAATGGTTTCATTGGTTTATTATAATTTGCAAAATTATTAAATATTATTGAAATTTTAAATTATTGGGCTTTAAAAACCATAAAATAATTATTTCCTAACAATTATCGTTGATCATCAATTTTTTCACTTTTAAAACGCTTATACTTATATTACAGCAATTATTATTCACTAAAATAAAACTTACAGAAAATATACATGGCAAAAACACCATCAAATATTGAAATTACCGAATATGTTTAAATGTTTTTTTGTGTAAAATCCATTCTAAAAAACATAACTTCACATTGAAACCGCCAAAGAACAAATTAAACAAAAAAAAGCAATAAAACATTTTTTTTAAAAGCTTATTTTAAAATAGATATGCGTAATTTTGCAGCTATTATTAACCTGCAATGAACAGAACATTTTTAACATATTTATTGTTTATAATAATCTCTTTACATAGTTTTGGGCAAGCGAGTAGGATTATAAATATTGAACACTCCGATGAAAAAATTAAAATTGATGGATTTTTAAATGAACCTATTTGGGAAAATACACAGGGCGACTCAAACTTTATTCAATTTGAACCCTATAATAAACAAACCCCGTCAGAAAAAACAATAGTTAAAGTAATATTTGATAATAATGCACTATACATTAGCTCTGAATGTAAAATAAATAAGAAAGAAAATATATTTAACATCTTATCAAAAAGAGATGATTTTGGACAAGCAGATTATTTTGGTTTTTATATAGATCCATATAACACAGGAATAACAGGTTACGGTTTTTTTGTTACAGCTGCAGGAGTACAAATTGATTTGAAAATTGACGGAACCTCTGAAAACAAAAACTGGGACGCTGTTTGGTATTCGAGCGTTAATATTACAGATACAGCCTATTTTATTGAAATGAAAATACCCTACTCTGCCTTTAGGTTTCCTAAAAAACAAAAACAAAATCAAAACTGGAATATCAATTTTTATAGGAACATTCAAAAAAACAGAGAAATTGCAACGTGGAATTATGTAGATAACTCTAAAAACGGTATTTTAAACCAAATGGGTAAAATTAAGGGAATTGGGGGAATTAACCCTCCACTTAGAATATCCCTTATGCCTTATGTTTCGGCATACGGTCAACGATATGCAGGAATTAAACAAATTGGCAAAACTTATAGCGGTGGCTTGGATTTAAAATATGGAATAAACGAAAGTTTTACTCTTGATGTTATGCTTATTCCTGATTACAATCAAATACAATCTGACGATCAGGAATTAAATCTTTCACCTTACGAAACTTATTACGATGACAAAAGATATTTTTTTACCGAAGGTACTGAAATTTTTAATAAAGGTGATATTTTTTACTCTCGTAGAATAGGTAAAACACCGACTCAATATTCCGACATACCCAACAAGCTAAACGAAAACGAAATAATATTAACAAATCCTCAACAAACTCAAATTTATAACGCAACTAAATTTTCCGGAAAAACCAATAAAGGTTTTGGCATAGGCTTTTTAAACGCCTTTACTGGAACAACTTATGCCGAAATTATAGACACATTAATCAACCGTAACAGAACTATTATTACCGAACCTTTTTCAAATTATAATGTTATTGCTCTTAATCAGCCATTAAAAAACAATTCATATTTTAGCCTAACTAACACAAATTTCTCTTCTTTTGGCCGAAATTATTATTCTAATGTAACTGCTCAAGAAGCATATTTAAAAAACGCAAATAATAGTTGGGCTGTTTTTCAAAGATTTTCGTTAAGCAATATTTTTAATGATACTTTAGAAACAGAAAGAGGTTATGCATACAGAATTTCGGCTTACAAAACAAGCGGAAACTTTAGAGTAAATGTTACTCAACTGGTGTACAGCAACAAATATAACCCTAATGACTTAGGATACCTTAAACAAAACAATATTATAACAAACTCGTTATCAGTTAATTACAACACATACAAACCCACTAAAAACTTTTTATTATGGCGTAATTCAATTATTATTTCTCAAAAAAGTTTATACGACAGCTTAAGTTATATTGGAACTACTATAACCTTTTCATCAAGCACTAAATTAAAAAACAACTTAACTATTGGCTCATCTTTAAATATTTCTCCCTTTGAAGAATATGATTATTTTGAGCCTCGAGTAGATGAAAAGTTTTTTTCAAAGGAGCCTTATAAAAATTTTAACTTTTGGCTTTCTTCAAACTATTCAAACTCTTTTGCTTTTGATTTTAGAACAACATACTCAAGATCAAGAATTAGTGAACAAAAACAAAATGGTTTTTCTTTTTTGTTTTCACCAAGAATAAGACTCTCAAACAACGCTCTTTTTGTTTTTTCAAACAACATTGAATACAAATTTAAAGACGTTGGATATGTTGGAAAAACAGCTTCGGAAGATTCAGTTTTTTTCGGGAAAAGAGACATCAGATATGTTGCAAATAATTTAGAATTTGATTATGTTTTTTCAAAAGACATTTCTATAAATTTAAAAATGCGTCATTACTGGTCAATTATCGACTACTTTGAATATTTCACTTTGGGCAAAAACGGAAAACTTTATCCTCTCAGATACAGTTATCATTATGTTTCCAATAATGACCTAAACTACAATATTTTAACCGTTGATTTAGTTTTTAAGTGGATTTTTATGCCCGGAAGTGAATTATCTTTAGTTTACAAAAAACAAATAATATCAAACACAAACAATTTAATTTATGATTACTATGATAATTTTGAAAATATGTATTTTTTTTCACCTCGATTAAATAGTATTTCTTTTAAAATGATATTTTATCTTGATTATAATTTGTTGTTCACCAAAAAAAGCCTATAATTACGCTCTAATATTCTTGATATTATGGATTTTTCGACACTAAAAGAAACAAAATACAATTTAATAACAATCTTAGGAGCTACTGCCGCAGGAAAAACATCATTAGCTGCTCATCTTGCAAATAATTTAAGCTCCGAAATTATTAGTGCTGACTCAAGGCAAGTTTATAGAGGTATGGATTTAGGAACCGGAAAAGATATTGACGATTACACTATTTTCGACAAAAAAATTAAATATCATTTGATTGATATTGTAGATGCCGGCAAAAAATACAATCTATTTCAATATCAAAAAGATTTTTTTAAGGTTTTTAATGAAATTTCAAAAAACAACATTTTGCCTATAATGTGCGGAGGCACAGGTTTATACATTGATGCAATTGTTAAAAATTACGAACTACTCGAAGTCCCTCCAAATATTGAACTTAGAAAAAAAATTGAACATAAAACACTCGAAGAATTAAAAATTATGCTCTCGGAGCTAAAAAAACTTCACAATGTAAGTGATGTTGACACTAAAAAACGAGCAATTAGAGCTATTGAAATTGAACTCTTTAAAAAAAACAATGTTGAACTAAAATCAAATTTCACAACAATAAATTCAATAAATTTTGGCGTAAAATTCGACAGATCTATTCTAAAAGAAAGAATTACAAAACGACTAAAAGAACGGCTTGAAAATGGAATGATTGATGAAGTAAATGCTCTTTTGCAAAAAGGAGTTTCGTCAGACACATTAATATATTACGGGTTAGAGTATAAATATATTACTCTATTTCTTTTAAACAAGCTCAATTACGATGAATTATTTAATAAGCTGAATATCGCTATTCATCAATTTTCAAAAAGACAAACCACATGGTTTAGGCGAATGGAAAAACAAGGAGTTGAAATAAACTGGATAGATGGTGAAATTCCGTTAAACAAAAAATTAAATATAATTACAGAGATATTAAATAAAAAAATGCAGCTCTGAAAACAGTCTGCATTTTTTAGTTTTGTATATTCCAAAACTTTAATTAAAGTTTTGAAATTTGCTTTCGCGAGGATTGATTGTCATAATAGGTACTTTAGCATCGTTGGCAATGATTTTTTGCTCCCCGGCCCCCATTACGTAATCTAATGTTCCAATATTTTTTGTAGTCATAATTATAATCATGGCAGCATCGATAATTTTAGCAAAATCAGTTGTTTTTTCAGCCAAACTACCTTTTGTTCCAAGTTTATTAATTTCGTAAGAAATACCTTTAGATTCAAGATATTCAACAGCAACTTTAATATTTCCGAGAACTTGTTTTTTTGCAAATTTATCTTGTTCGTCAATATAAACTAAATGGAATTTTGCTTTAAGCATAGTATTAACAAAATTCATCCAAATAAGTTTTTCTTTATTTTCCACTTTAAAATCGATTGGAACAACAACGTCGTTAATCTCTCTTTCTTTAGGAGCTTCTTGAACTACAATAAAAGGGCATTTAGAACCGGTAATAACTTTAAGAGCCCAACTACCTGTAACTTTTTGCATCCCCTTCATTCCATGAGTTCCCATAACAGCAAAAGTAGCTTCGGTGTCTTCAATTACTTCGGTAATTGTAGTAAAAATACTTCCCTCTTTAACAATGGCGTGCACCGGACGGCCATATTTTTCCTTAATTTCATCTATTTTACCTTCCATTTGTTTTAGGGCAGGTTCAATATCTTTTGATTTTTTTACAATATGCAATAAGGCTACTTCTTTGCCTGATACTGCCGAATAATTTAAAGCATGCTCAAGTGCAAATTCTGCTTTATCTGAAAAGTCCCAAGGTACAATTATTGGGTTTTTATATTCGCTCATAATTTCGGATTTATAAAATTTTTGCTAAATGTAGAATAATATTTTTAATTTAAAAAATATATTACATAAAACGTGCCTTTTTTTTTGAAAAAAGGCACGTTTTAAAAATACTAATTATTTAATTGGAAAACAATTGGAACTGAATACCAAACCGGAACGGCTCTTCCGCCCTGCATTCCCGGCTTAAATTTTGGTAAAGATTCAACTACTCTAACTGCCTCGTCGTCTAAAAGTGGATCTACTCCTCTTGTTACTTCTACTGTTCCAACATTTCCGGTTTTTGATACAACAAACCGTAAATATACTGTTCCTTGAATATCGTTTTCTTGAGCCATTTGTGGATATTCAACATTTTCGGCAATATATTGTTTTAATGCTGCTACTCCGCCCGGAAACTCAGGCATTTGTTCTGCCCAAACTACTGGTTCATCTACAACTCCGCCATCATCGTCATCTGAAAAATCAATGTCTGAAAAATCAACGGCATCGTCGTCGTCAATACCTAAGTCAAAGTCATAATTATCACTTAAATCAACACTATTGTCAACTATTTCTATTACGTCAGAAACTTGTTGTTGTGGTGGAGGAGGAGGTGGTGGTGGTGGTGCATCATTTCGAGTTACCGCTACTTGTTCTTCTTCAATTACTGCTCCTGTGTTGCCGGTTAAGTCCTCAATTTTAACATTTGCTTTTGAAATGCTAAATACCGAGAAAATTACTAACAATGCTAATGATATTCCTATTAGCATAAAGGTTCCTCTAAAGTTCTCGAGGTTCGCTTTGGGGTTCTTTTTCGGTTCCATAATTTTTTTGGTTAAAGTTACAACTTTTGAAGATTTATTATGCTACCACAGCCTTTTTTTAAACTTTTTTAAGTCTGATAAAAACAAATTACCTTCTTTTTTTAACACAACAAAATTATTAAAAAATCAACTTAAAAAAAATATTCTAAATTATATTAACATTTTTAACATTTTACAGATTTTACTTAAAACAATTAAACCCTGATAATTAAATACTTAGCGTTGTTAAAATGTAAACAAATTTAAACTTGATACTTGAGTGTAATCAATAACTTTAAATGCTCCTTCGATAGCGTAAATATCATTGGGTGTATAAAAATATATTTTTTTTGTTTCTCCGGGAGCCAAATTCACAAAATTATCGCTAAATCGACCGTCTTTTTCTGTAAATACATATACATGTCGTGCAAAATAATTTGTTGTTAATTCTATTACATATCCGTCATCTACTGTAAAATATTTAACTTTGATATTTGGTGGTTTTAAATTTAAATTTCTATCCTCAACAAATAAAAAATATTTTTCGTAATACAACTCTTGATTATAGAATACATCAACTTTTAATACTGCCTGTTTTCTACCTATTTGGTTTAATTCTCTTGAAAGATTAAATGAAAAATACTCTTTCATATTTTGACCGTAAATTGTTGTATTTATCATGTTTTTTCGCCAATAAACTTTACCATCAAAATTATACAGTTTTAAATAAATATCAACGTTTATATTTTCTTTTAAATCTGATAAAATATCAAAGTTTACATCTCCATTTACTTCGTTCATTTTTACCAAAATATTTTGCATATTCCTTTTCAGTGCATACATCTGACCTTTCCAATAGCCATTATAATCAACCAATGAATTTGAAATCACCGGCGTGTAATCTTTATACTGGCCAACAATTACGGCGTTTTTTGTTGAATTTATTCTTAATTCAACTATTTTTTTCTCATATTCTGCAACTGTAATAAATTGACTCGCATAAACATAAGCCGAAAAATCGATAATATTCAAATTGTTTTTATGTATCATAGATTTTATAACACTATCTGCAGATGACGGACGAAAATAGTATCTGTATATTTTTGCATCTAAAGTTCTATCGCCTTGTGAGGTAAATTTGCGTATAGCCAAAATATTAGGAAACGATGGTAGTATATTTTCAATTTTGTCCATACAAGAATAATCTATATGCTCAAAATATGTTCGTGAGCTGTCATATTTTTCAACAATATTTTTCAAAATTCGGCCAAAAATCAAATTGTTATTTTGTAAAAAAAATAATGAATCGGCAGAATTATAACCACAAGCATGTTTGTACATATTATAATAATGTGTGAATGAATTTTGTCCACTCCAAAAAGCTAAACAAGGGTGGTTTCTGAGCCTAATAACGTTTTGAGTTGCTTCTTGGGTTATATTTTGAATAAAGTTTCCGGTTGTATCAAATATTTTGTAGGGTAACATAAAATCTTGCCAAACAAGAACCCCATTTTTATCGCATTCGTTGTAAAATATGTTTTTTTCATAAATCCCATTTTCGTCAACATGAACCATATTTACTCCTGATTGAACAAAATCTTTAATTGCATTTTGATAACTTACAGTTGTTAAGCCATTTAAAAAAATATCAATTGGTAAATAATTAATAATTTTAAGATTAATTAATTGCCCATTCAAAAAAAGATTAAACTTATTATTTGTTGTGTCAACAGATAAATCTCTAAGACCATAATTATTTGAAACTTGTTGCACAATTTCATCATTATACAAAATTTTTGTTGTAAATTTATATAAAAAAGGCTCGCCGGTATCGTGCGTCCACCACAAAACAGGATTTTCAATTTTAAAACTATAATTTAATATGTTTTCGCCTTTTTTAAGATTAATACTTTTATTTATTATAATTTCAGATTCATTAAATATTTGCAAATCAATATTTGTATTGTTTTTTGCTAATATTTTATAAGTTACATTTATTACAGCTTCCTCGTCGTAGTGCAATTTTTTTATCTGAAAATAAACATTTTCTATATTCGCTCTTTTCCAGCTTTGCATTGATACGTTGCCTGTTATGCCTAAGGGCACATAATAAATTCCTTTTGTAGTATCAATAAAATAATTTGGAAGACGTAAATTTTCGTATCCTTTGGCGGGCAGTTTAAAAGAAGCATTTTGTCTAACTATGGCTTTTGCGTCTTTTAATGGCAAAAATTTAACAAACAGTTTGTTTTTACCTCTTTTTAAAATGTCTGAAACGTCAATTTCCCAAGACTTAAAAGTATTGTTAGCCACGAACAATAAACTGTCATTCAAATAAACTTCGGCAATACCTGTAATACGTTCAAAATAAAGTTGATAATTGTATTTTTTAGGATCACCTGCAATTTTAATATTAGCACTATATTCCCAAGAAACGGTATCTGTCCATCTGTTTAAAGCAAAAGTATTTCTATAAAAAAGTGTTTGAATTAGAGTATCTCTTTTGGCAGCTTCCTGAACACTTTCGGGTATAATTGCTCTTTTCCATTTATCCTGATTATTTTTCCTATAATTCCAGCCTGTAACATTTTCTGATTCAAATTCATTTGTTTTTTCATCAAAAGTGCATGAAAAAGTAAACATTAAAGCTAAAAATATTATTAACAGCAGTTTATTCATATATATTCAAAAATTATTATATTTGCATAAAAAATGGGACTCCCCTACTCTTATCAAAAATATTACGAAACAAAATTAGAGGCTTCAAAATTTTTTATAAAATTAGAAAAAAGCTCAAAAGTAAAAAACATTTTTTCCAATAACGGAATAATTGAATTTAATTTCCTCTCCGGTTTTTTTGGAATAAAAACTAAAGTGAATTTAGATTTTAGAACAGAAAAAGAAGGGTTTTATTATGAGTTTTTTCTTGTAACGCTAATTAAATTTGCAATTATTTTAATTATTTTATTAGCTTTTATTATTCCTGATTTTAAAAGTCTCCTGATTTTTTCAACAATTAGTATTTTTACTGTTTATGGCTTTGCAATTTATCAAATTAACTCTTCGCTTGAAACAATTTTTGAAAAAATTATTGGAGAAAAAATTAATCCCGAAGAAATAAGCCCCGAACAAAAACAATGGATTGAAGACCTTACCTCGTGCCCTGCTTGCGGAAGTTCATTAACAGAATTTGACAATTTTTGTCCCGATTGTAGGCTAAATTTATCTAACAGGCAAAAAACAAAAAAACAGCCTGTTTCAAGAACAGGCTATCATGATTACAGAATTAATTACTCTTTTTATAATTCTTCTGAAAATAAAACTTAAAAAAATCTATTTTAATTTAAAAATAATTGGCACATTATACCATACATTTACCGGACGTCCACCCTGTAAACCGGGTTTAAAATCGGGTAAAGATTTTACTACTCTTACAGCCTCTTCATCTAATATAGGATCTACTCCTCTATAAACTTCTACATCTGTTACTTTACCGGTTTTTGAAACAACAAAACGAATATAAACTGTTCCCTGTATTTCATTATCAATAGCAAGTTGAGGATATTTTACATTGTTTGAAATAAACGAATTTATGTTAACCATAGGCTCAGGCATTACTTCTGCAACTATCACGGGATCGTCAGTAACTTTAAACTCAAAGGGATCATCAACATCATTTGGATCAACAAAAACAGTAGGGTCGTCATATTTTTCTATAGGAAAATCGAATAATTTTACCTCTGTTTCATTATCTACTAAAGTAATAAAATCTTGATTTACTTGTTTTGGAGGTGGTGGCGTTTTTACCTCTGGGGGCTGACGAGTTATTTCTACCATATCGCCATCTACAAACGCTGTAGTATTATTTATTACATCTACGGATACATCTTCCTTAGTAAAACTTAACGAAATAAACACTACTCCAATTGATACAATTAGACCTAAAAGAACAAAAATGCTTCTGTAATTTTCAAGGTCGGATCTGGGGGATTTTTTTGCTTCCATGATTTTTTTTATGTAAAGATACGTACTAAAATCCCTTAATTAAAAACTCTTTAATCTTTATTAAGACTATCTTTATTTATTAATTTATCTTAATTTTACAAAGTAAAACATTACTAATCAGCAACTTATTTTTCTGTTTTAAAATTATTTAACAACTTGATTTTCAGATTTTTTAAGAAAAAAAACAACTAAAAACTACACATAAAATTAATGAAAATAAAAAAACACCCCTATTTGTGATATTATTTCTTATTTGTATTCAATTTTGTATCATTATTTTCTTAATATGTATATTATAACTTTTCTTAAAACAATTATCGTATAAAATCAGGTAACATAATTATAATGTACAGATACGCTTTAAGTAATTACTGACATGAACTCCATTTTGTAGGTTGTATAGCCACTCTTAGTTTGCAATGCAAAATTAGAAGTCTATTAGCATAACTTGAACCGAGCATTGGGATACAATTACAAATTTTTTAAATGGGCTTTTATAAATTAAAATAATTGCCTTTCCTCTACCCAAAAACATAAAAAAATTGAAACAAAATTAAAAACTGACATTATTTCAACTCAGAAAGAAATTTAAAAATTTTGCATATTAAGGCAAATCAAGTAACTTTGAACTAAAAAAAATGTCATTACAATTTATAGAAGATTTTCCAAAAACAGATATAG
>JAFGXO010000051.1 GCA_016936595.1 Bacteroidales bacterium
GAGTTAAACAACCCCATATTATAGCCCATAAAAAAATCCAAATAATTATCAATTGTAATTTGATTTTTAAAATTCACTTCGTTAGTAAATCTTTGAAAATCAGGATATTGTATAATATTTGAACGACTTGAAATATCGTATTTAACATTTTTATAATTATTTACAAAATCCAATATACTTACAAAATTCCAAGAATAATCAATATCTGTATCAAAAATTAAAGAGATTTTAGAAAATATACTATTATTGTATAGTTTTTTAACATTAAAAAAACCATAGCCAAAATCGTCAGGTTTTAAACCGGTTGATTTTATTTCTTGAAAATTTTCGTACGAACCGGCAAATTCAAGATTTAAATCTTGTAGTAACTCAGCATTGATGTTAATATTAGCACCCAAATTATTAAATTCTGAATAATCATAATTATTTTTTAACAACCAATAAGGATTTTTTGCACCAAAAAAATTTGTTGCCAATTCGGCATTATCTGTATCATAATTTATTGGCGTAGTTAAAATTGATTTCATCATCACGGAATAATTTGCTCCGTTTTCGGAAAAATTTGACCATGAAGAACTTAAAAATGTTCCAAAATTTACATTTATTTTATTAAATTTTAAATCAGTTAAATTAAATTTTAAGTTAGTAACATCTTTATAAGTAGAAGGTAAAATACCCGAAATAAAATTATTACGAAAAGAAAAAATGTATTTTGTGTCCCCGGTTTTATAATCTAATCTTAAAGTATTACTAAAATTATATCCGTTTTGAAAAATATTATATTGATTAAAAATTTGATCCGAAGACATCATGCTTACATCTTCGCCAAAACTATACGGAGAATACATATCATTAACATTATTTGTGCCCTGTGTAAAAATACTTTGTAGTTCAGGGAGTTTATTAGCCTGATCAATACAAAAAGAAACAGAATAATTAAAGCCGTAGGATTTACTCTTAATTGGAGTCATTTCAACCACAAAAACATTAAGCAATGAATCAAATTTTATGTTAGGATTAAAACTTCCAAGATTAATATTTGTTGAATAATTGTCTCGAGCTCCTACTGGTAAACCATAAATTTTAATTTTTTTATTCTTATTTTTTACCGTATAAGTAGCATTCCCCAAACTAGCGTAACCTGTTTTTTGTTTTATTGGTTTTAATGGTCTAACAAACGGTTTATCTTTATAATTAGTGTAAGCAATATTTTCATCAAAAATATTAACCTCATAACAATACGAACCTCCGGAGGCAGGATAATGATAATATTTTATAATTGAACCTAATTTTACATCAACAGTATAGAAACCATCAACAGTTTGAGTGCTTTTAGAATAGTTGCCGGAATGATCAAAAATATAAACGTACACTAAAAGAGGTTTACCATTTTGATCAGTTAACGTGCCCGAAACGGTAATTAAACTGTCTTGAGCAACTAAAATTTTTGAGGCAGATAAGAAAAACACAATAAAAAAAATAGATTTACTAATCATAAGCCATATTATATTGAAGATGAATAAAAAAACTGAAAAACACTAAAGAAAGAAAATTACATTTGTTAAAAATAGACCATATAAACAAGAAAAAAGTAAAAAAAACACTTATTTAAGTTTTATTAATAATAAGTAGTTAAAGAATTATTAAAAAAGATTAATTTTTCAAGAATCAAACTAAATGGCACATTCTAAGTTCACAAAAATCAGCGATATAAAATCAAGTTGAAACAAAAAATATTCGATTTTATATATTTAAAATTTTAGTTAATTTTGACGATTAAATACGTATCTTGAAGATGATTGAAATATTTGAAAACGAATACGCAAATGGTTCATATTTTAAGGAAATAAAAGCCGCAGAAATCAAGTAGAAAAAAGCCATAATTCCATCAGAAGAGTACAGAGATGCTTTTAATAAAATAATTGAATTTACAGAAAATCACCCTTTTGTAAACTATATTGGCAATGCTGTTTTACAGGGAGTTATTAGCCCCGACGACAGAAAATGGTTTCAGGAAGAAATTGTACCCAAAGCTGTAAAACAAGAACTAAAATACGGAGCAGTTGTTATAAAAAAAATGCCTTCAAAAAAAATTACATGAATGCTATATTTAAATGGCTAAACAGAAAAAGCCCTATAGATATGCGAATTTTTTACTACTACAACGAAGCCATAAAATGGGTGAAAAGTTTTTTATAACAACTAAATAAATCTCAACTTCTTTATTTAAACACTTGTAGTTCTGGAAGTTAAACATTTATTATTCCCAATCTTTAGATTCATTTTTTCCTTGTAAATATACAAAAGCAAAAGCACCTATAAGAATTAAGGCAACAATTCCACCAATAATGATTACAGGCATATTACCACCAATATCTTTAAAAACACCTCTAAAAATAAAAGCAAGCACAAGTACCATAACAACAACAGCCCCCCAAAAACCACCTTTGGCAGCATTTCCTACACTCATTAACTTACGAGCCTCAGCAACCGGAGTGTTTGACAAATCTTTATTTGGGTGGATTTCGGCCAAACGTAAAATCAACGGATTTAATGCCTGACTTGATTTGTCGGCAAAAGATTTCAAGTTTTTTATTTTGCCGTTTTCATCTTTATACCTAATAATAAAATGATCATAATCCTGATATTCAAATTTTCTAAAAAAAACTATTTTATCAATATCAAGACTTCCTTTTTTTAAGGCAATTTTATAATTCAGTTTGTTTCCGTCAAAAGAAAAAACAACTTTTTGAGCAGCATAAAAAAATTCATAAGCTTCCATAATTTACAATACTTTAATTTGTTTCAAAAATAAAAAAAAGAAACAAAAGAAAAAACAAGTAAATAAATTTGATTTTAAAAAATATTTACTAATTTTGCACGACTTAAAATATATTTTCAGCAAGGCTTTAAAAGCGTTAAGTTACTGTAAAATAAAAACTTACCGCCTTGTTGTAACGAAATAAAAATAAATTAATGTACGCAATTGTAAAAATTCAAGGACAACAGTTTAGAGTTGAAAAAGACAGAAAGCTGTATGTACACCGTTTAACAGACGACGAAGGTGCAACAATCAACTTAGAAGAAGTTCTTCTAATCGACAATGATGGGAAAGTACAAGTTGGCGAGCCTACAGTAAAAGGAGCATCGGTAACAGCAAAAGTACTTAAACATTTAAAAGGCGATAAAGTGTTTGTTTTCAAAAAGAAAAAAAGAAAAGGATACCGCAAATTTAACGGTCACCGCCAGTATTTAACACAAATTCTTATTGAAGACATTAACGGTACAGCTAAAAAAGCAGCACCCAATAAAGAAGAAGAACCTAAAAAAGAAGAAGCTTAGTTTTCAATTTTTGATGGTTGAAAGAAATTCAAACATTAAATATTAAACTTTAGACTTATTATTAACTTTTAAAATTTACAAAAATGGCACATAAAAAAGGAGCCGGTTCATCAAGAAATGGTCGCGAATCCGAAAGTAAACGTCTCGGCGTTAAAAAATTTGGAGGCCAAGTAGTTAAAGCCGGAAATATCATAGTTAGACAAAGAGGCACCAAACATCACCCAGGTGAAAATGTTGGTATTGGAAAAGATCATACTCTTTTTGCTTTAATTGCAGGAAAAGTTGAATTTAGAAGAAAAAAAGATAACAGATCTTATGTATCTATACTTCCTGTCGAAGAATAATTTAATCTTCTGATGAAAAAAAACAAAAAACGCAGACTTAATTTTCTGCGTTTTTTTGTTTTTTATTCTACCTTTGTAGCAAAAAATATATTACTAAATAACACTTAACATTATGCTTTCTGTAAAAAAAATAATTGCAAACCCCGATCATTTTATCAATGCTCTAAAAATCAAAAATTTTGATGCCTCTGAAATAATTACTAAAATTATTGCCTTAGACGCAAAAAAAAGAGCTTTGCAAAAACAAATTGACGATCTTAAAGCAGATCAAAATCAAATAGCAAAACAAATTGGAATACTTTTTAAAGAAGGGCAAAAAGACGAAGCTGACAGAATTAGAGAAAAATCAACTCAATTGAAAGAAGAAATTAAAAATCTTGAAGCGGATTTCACTCCTATTGATACAGAATTATACAACTTAACTATTGAACTTCCAAACTTACCTCATGAGAGTGTACCAAAAGGGAAAGGAGCCGATGACAATGTTGAGATAAAAAACGGCGGCGAAATGCCTTTGCTTGATGCCAAAAAATTAGCACACTGGGATTTAGCAAAAAAACATAATCTTATCGACTTTGAATTAGGGAATAAAATAACAGGAGCAGGATTTCCGGTTTATGTTAACAAAGGAGCAAGACTACAACGTGCATTAATATCCTACTTTTTAGATAAAGCAAGCCAAGCCGGATTTACTGAATATATTCCGCCGCTTATGGTTAACCATGAAACTGCTCTTGCAACCGGACAATTACCCGACAAAGAAGGACAAATGTATTACATGGAAAAAGATGATTTCTACATGATTCCTACTGCCGAAGTGCCACTTACAAATATTTACAGAGATGTTATTCTGGAAGAAGATCAACTCCCTATTAAATTAACAGGTTACACACCCTGTTTCCGACGCGAAGCCGGTGCTCACGGAAAAGACGTGCGTGGATTAAACCGTATTCATCAATTCGACAAAGTAGAAATTGTATGTATTTCAAGCCCTGAAAAATCATACGAAATGTTAGACGAAATGGTTGCTTACGTTGAAAATCTTGTAAAATCGCTAAATTTACCTTACCGTATATTAAAATTATGCGGTGGAGATATCAGTTTTACATCTGCACTAACTTATGATTTTGAAGTTTATTCAGCCGGTCAAGAACGTTGGTTGGAAGTAAGTTCTGTTTCAAATTTCGAGACTTTTCAAAGTAACCGATTAAAATTACGTTACAATGTTAAAGGAAAAAAACAAAAAGAATTAGCACATACTTTAAACGGCAGTGCCTTAGCACTTCCAAGAATCGTTGCTGCAATTCTTGAAAATAATCAAACCCCTGAAGGAATTAAAGTTCCGGAAGTTCTTGTGCCATACACAGGATTTGAAATAATTTAAAATTTAAAACCGCTCAATAGAGCGTTTTTTTTTACAAACATCTAAATAGTGCATTATGAGAATAAAAACCACCTTTTTAATAACTGTTTTCTTCTTGCTAAGCGTTTACAACTTAAAAGCACAATTTATTTTTGCTACTGAATTTGGAGCTACTGCAGGGCTTGGTATTACGAGCCTATCTAACACCAATTTTTCTTTTGACAACAACGTTAACGGCAGCAATAGTACATTTTCGCCTAGATATGGTGGACGATTTGCAATGTCAAGATTAGGTAAACACCCATATTCATGTCTTATTTCTATATATGGAGAATATTTATTTAACAACTTCTCAAAAATTTATAATTTTAATACGAGCTCAATTGGAGTAGAAAATTACTCAAAAGCAATAAAATTTAAAGGAGTTGACTACATAGCAGCTCTTAGATATGTGTATTTTTTTGGAAATTATTACCAACATCCTTTTTATGCTGATCTTGGTTTATCAATTTCAAATATTAGTTCTGTTAGTGAAACAAATTCAATTGAAAGCCCTTATTTTTATTCCAATAATACAAATTATGACCCTTTAACAAATTACAATACAGATGTTAAAGCAATATTATTTGGATTAGGAATTTATAAAAAAACTTTTAATTTAGGAATTAGATTTTACATAGGTATTGATGATTTTTTTAATACCGATTATGATTTTACGCAAGACGGACTGTATAATAATTTGAGCTTAAATCCTGATTATACAAATATTTATAACAATCACACCGAAGCAAAAATTTTCTCCGCCGAATTAAAACTCGAAATTAATATTCCTTTTTTCTCAATAGCTAAAGAATGTAGAGGTACTATACTAAGACCTTTCGCTTTTCCAATCAGACTAAGATATTTTTGGAAATAATTTTTTTCACACTATTAAAAATATACAACAAGCAAATATGTTTCTCTAAATTTTCTAAATACTCTAACAATTTGCCTACTATTCAGATAAAAAATTAAAAACATGCTAATAAAATAAAAAACTTTTTTTTCATAAAACCGCTCAAAAGAGCGGTTTTTTTTGTAAAAACATTAACTTTGTTTAAAATTTCAAAAAACAAAATAATGTACTTCAAGGCTTTTTTATCATTTATTCTATTAATTTTTGTTTCATTGATTTTTAGTTGTAAACAATCAACAATTAGCAATAATCAAAAAGACAGTTCAAATTTATACTACAATAACGGCGAATTTGTGCCAATTTGGGCAAAATCTGCTATTTGGTATCAAATATTCCCCGAAAGGTATAGAGACGGAGACACTTCTAATAATCCAACCTTAAGCGATATTTATGGTGCCGACCCTTTAGAAGTTCCCGAAAATTGGCAAATTCACCCATGGACAAGCGATTGGTATAAACTTCAACCTTACGAAATTGCCAATGGAGATACTGAATTTTGGAGACATTTACTCAGAAGACGTTACGGCGGAGATTTACAAGGAATAATTGACAAATTAGATTATTTATCTGACTTAGGTATTAATGCAATATACTTAAATCCGGTTTTTTGGGCTCCTTCGTTACATAAATACGATGCAGCTTGTTATCATCACATCGACCCTAATTTTGGACCCGACCCCGAAGGCGATAAAATTCTTATTGCACAAGAAAACCCCTTAGATACAGCCACATGGGTATGGACTTCAGCTGATGAGTTAGCTTTAGAACTTATAGAAAAAGCTCATAATCTGGGAATTAAAGTAATTTTTGACGGCGTTTTTAATCACATGGGTATTAATAACTTTGCATTTAAAGATGTTGCTAAAAATCAACAAAATTCTGAATATAAAGACTGGTTTATTATAAAATCGTGGGATAATACTGCCACCGGAACCAAATTTGACTATGAAGGTTGGTGGGGCGTAAAATCATTGCCTGAATTTAAAGAAGACAGCTCAGGAATTGTTCAAGGCCCCAAAGATTATATTTTTGCTTCTACAAAACGCTGGATGAACCCTAAAAATAAAGGTTGTGAATACGGAATTGACGGCTGGAGACTTGATGTTGCTTTTTGTGTTGGACATAACTTTTGGAAAGATTGGCGTGTTTTTGTTCGTTCTTTAAACCCCGAAGCTTATTTAACTGCCGAAATTGTTGATGTGCCCGAAAATGTTATTCCTTATATGCAAGGTGATGAATTTGACGGAGAAATGAATTACAATTTTTTATTTACATGCCTCGAATATTTTATTTACTCCGACAGCATGCAAATATCTTCAACTGATTTTGACACTAAATTGGCAGAATTAAGAAACCTTTATCCAAAAGGAGTTCCTTATGCTTCAATGAATTTGCTCGGCAGCCATGATGTTAACAGAATTGGTTCTTCAATTGTTAATAGGGGCATCGAAAATATGCGAAACTGGGGACAATATTTTGGTATTTCTAAAGCTATCGACAACCCAAATTATAACGTTAGAAAACCCAACGCCCCAGAAATTCATTTGCAAAAATTACTCGTTATTATGCAAATGACATACGTTGGAGCACCTATGATATACTATGGCGACGAAATTGGAATGTGGGGAAGCAACGACCCTGATTGCCGTAAACCAATGATTTGGAATGACTTAAAATATGAACCCGAAACCTTTTTGCCCAGTCAAACACAACGACAAGCCGACACAGTAGTTCAAAATTCTGATTTATTAAATCATTATAAAAAATTGATTAAAATTAGAAATAAATACAAAGCTTTACAAATTGGTGAATATAAAACTATTTTAATTGATGATAACAGAAATATTTTTGCATTTGAAAGAAAATATTCTGACCAAACTGTTATTGTTATATTTAATAATGCAAACTCAGATCAAAATATTAACATTGAATTTCCTGAAGGTGATTTTGAAGATGTTTTGAACAATAAAAATTATTCAGTTATTAATTCTTTAATAAACATTGACGTAAATGCTAAATGGGCAGCTATTTTAGTCAAGAAAAATTAATAAATTTTATTTTTTTAAGCATATTATTTCAATTTTAAAAGTAAAATAAGCGTTTTATAAATAAAAAAGTCATGAAAAAATTTTATCCGTTATTAGGTTTACTGATATTTTTCACAGTTATTTCAAGCTGTAAAATATTAGCACAAAAACAAACTGTTGTTGGCAATATTGAAAAAGTACAAGGTGATAGTTTATTATCTTATGAAGAAAGTTTAAAAAAATGGGAAGCACTAAAAAGAGTAAACGGAAACTCTTATGTTTACCAAATATCCTTTGCTTCATGGACAGGTTATGGAAACCTTACAGAAATAACTGTTAAAGATGGAATTGTAACAAACAGAAAATATGAATCCTTCAAATATGATCATAAAAAAAACAAAAGAATCATTAATAATACCTACACCGAAAACATAAACAATTTAGGCTCAAACTCAGAGGGGGCGGCAGCTTTAACAATAGACCAGTTATACGAAACATGTGCAAAAAATTATTTAACTGTTGATCCGAGCGAAAATGAGATTTATTTTGAAACAACCGATTATGGTTTAATGACAACTTGCGGATATTACCCATTTGGTTGTGCTGATGACTGTTACAGAGGCATCTCAATTTCTGCCTTTGAATGGATAATAAATTAAAATAAAGCAAAAAAAACTAAACAAACCTCATCAATTGTTTTACTGTTTTTAAATTTTCAGAATCAGTTAATAATTCAATAAGTTTAAATGCAACATCAACCGACGTAACCGGGCCGGTTGATGTTATTATATTTTTATCAATAACAATTTTTTCGTCTAAAACATTTGCACCAAAACCTGAGAGTTTTTTTCGCCAAATTCCATCATCTAAATCATAAGTTGTTGCAAAACGACCTTTTAGAACTCCTGATTTTCCAACAGGTAAAGCTCCAACACAAATAGATGCTATAATTTTATGAGCTTTATCAAAACGGTTTATTAATTCTAAAAATCTTTCATCAAAAGCATCTTCGTAAAAACCCGCTGATTTAAAGCCTCCGGGAATTGCAAGTGCGTCGTAATCATCAAAATTAAGTTGCTCGAAAAAAATTTCAGGTTTAACTATCATATTCCATGTACAAGTTAACTCTTTTCTTAAAGCTGTGGTTTTTAATATAATACGCTCATTTGCATATTCAGTCCACCCTATTGTATCTGTAAATGCTGCCGCTTCGTAGGCTTCAAACCCTTGCGATAAAAATAAAAGTACTTTTTTCATAAATTATTTTTTTTAAACGTTGAAATTCCACAATTCTCATCATAAAAATATCTCATCATTCCAACCCTATCCAAATATTAACAATCTCCGTAAAAATAAGTTTTTTTTAACATAAAATAAAATCTAAGATACTTAAATTCAAACAAAACAAACATACATTTTAAAAAAACAATTCACTTACATTTTTGTTATAAAATTTAATTTACCTTTGTATAATTAAAAAATTAAAAAAAATTATTATGAAATCTGCAAAATTAGCATTTATTGCGTTATTTGTTATTGTTTTATCTTTAGCATCATGTAAAAAATCAGACACCGACTTATTAGTTGGTTTGTGGCAAGGATATGAAGTATCTTATAATGATACA
Source organism: Bacteroidales bacterium (assembly GCA_016936595.1). Classification (GTDB taxonomy): domain Bacteria; phylum Bacteroidota; class Bacteroidia; order Bacteroidales; family JAFGUD01; genus JAFGUD01. The sequence goes on from JAFGXO010000051.1 coordinate 9,657, forward strand.
GTTAGTGATTGGAATGATTTATTCAAAACAATTACTTTTAGAATTGAAGAAGATGGTACTGGTTACATTTCATTTTTAGGTGAAAATGATGACTTTACCTGGACATATAACGAAGACACAAAAGTATTAACAACCACTGACAGTACAGATGTTACAAGTGCTACAATTACTCTTATTGATGAAAACTCTCTTTGGTATGAATACCAAGACGAGGGCGATAAAGTAATAGAAAAATGGAATAGAGTTGAAGAATAAGAAAATTCTACCAAAATTTTAGAACCTCCAAATTGGAGTTTTTTTTTATCATTTTTTTAATTATCTTTGAAAAAAATAAAATATCATTTATGAAAGCTCTTAAACAATATATTATTTTAAATGGTAATTGCAAAGAAGTAATGAACTTTTATCAAACCTGTTTTGGTGGAGAACTAAATTTTACTACATTCAGTCAATCACCAATTGCAAATCAACTTTCTAATTCAGAAAAAAATTTAATCTTACATTCAACCCTTAAAATAAATGATAATTTTGTAATAATGGCATCGGATAATGATGGACAAAATATTATTAATCAGGGGAATAATATTTCTTTATTCGTTGAATGTTCAAGCGAAGATGAATTATACAAAATATTTTCTAAACTTTCGTTTGAAGGAATGGTGGTTATGCCGCTAATGGACCAATTTTGGGACTCAAAACTGGGTATGCTTACCGATAAATTTGGAATTAATTGGATGTTATCGTATGAAGAAGAAAAACCTTTAAATTAAAACGGCAATTTTATCTAACAGTAAAATACAAAAAAAACATAACATTTTATTTAAAAACATGTTTTTTTATATCGAATAATCGAAATTGATGCCTAAAGCTATTTATAATATTAACCAGTTTATTATTTTTTTGAAATAAAATCCTACCGTAAAAGTTTAAATTGCCGATTGCTCTGACAATACAGGTTATTAACACCACAACAGAAAACTATCTAAACAAAAAGCTCAAAATGTTGTAAACTACATAATTTAACACGTAATTGGTGCTAATCGTTTAAAATTTTGTTGGTTATGACTACATTAACCCTAAAACACCTAACAATTATAAAAAACAAACAAATTAACACACACGTTAAAGCTAAAAATATTTTTATTAGAAATGTAAATCTCTCCTATTATTATCTTGTCATAAACATAAAATAATACTATCCTTTTTATTATTGATATGTTAGAGCCGTAGATTTTGTTCAATTTTTTTTGCTTATATTTGCAATTATTTTTCGAATAAAAAAAATATAACAATAAAAATTGATGCTATTCGGAAAAAATATAAAATTATGAGAAAATGAAAAAATCAAACATAATATTAAAAGTAACATTATTTGTTATAGCTTTGATTTTTACAATAACAATTAGCAAAATTGTACCAAGTGATAAATTTGCCCCTCATAAATTGATATTAGACAGCCTATGGAAAAAAGAAAATGACCGTCTTGAATATTGGATTGACATAAATAATGACAATATTATTGAGATAATAAAGCATCATAATATAAATATTTCAGGCCATTCAATAGAGCTAATCAAAGATGGTAAAATAACTCAAATATACATCTTTAGAGATAACGAACAGTTTATTGGTAAAAGTTTAAAATTTGCAGATATTGATAGCAATGGCACAAAAGAGTTACTCTTTGTTTCTGTTAAAAATAATACGGCTTTTTTAAACATTCTTTCTTACAATACAAAAATAAAAGCATTTTATCCGGTTGAAAAATTTTTGATTGATACAATACAGCGTTTTAAGGGCAGTATCGACGCAGAAAATAATTTTATAATTACTAACAGTTCAGATATTTATCTTGACCTACAAGGTGGATATTCAGTGCAACCTCGTAATATCTACAAATATAATTTTAAAAACAAAACTCTTATAAAAAACGATTTAAACAGTTTTGTAAATCAAAAATTCCAGCAATTTACTTATCAGAAAAAAAACTATTTATTAGCAACATTCTCTAAGGCAACCGGAAATACAATTTCTGCCATAGAAGCCCAAACACTTCGCAATTCTACAAACAAAGATACCATTGCAATCTACGAAGATATAAAACATTTAGAATATGCGTATGGAGACTTTTCATCTTATATATTACTCTACAACGATAGCCTCAATTTTGCATTTGAACCTATTGAATTTTTTGGGTGGACAAACTTTACAAAAGCCACATTAATTACTGTAAATGATACTCCTTACATTGCCGCATTTACAAACGCACTAATGAACGAACCCGAACATCAACAATGTAAACTGGTTACAATTTGCAACTTACAAGGTAAAATAATCAAACAAATTCCATTACCATATAATTATACCGATATTTATTCCGAAAAAGATAAAATTATTTTTTATGGCGAAAAAACTTTATTTTTAACCGATAATAATATCAACCCCATAAAAGTAACCAAAAACATTACGTATGCTTACGGATATGCTGATATTGAAAATGATAACAAACCAGAATTTGTAGCTTTTATAAATAATATGCTTATAATTTATTCTGCTGATCTTGAAATAAATGCAACTTTTAAAATAGAACAGGAGTTCTCACCCTACCCCGAAGAATTTAGCTTTGTTACTTTACAAACAGACAAAGTTGATGCTTTGATTTTTAATTCTCGGTTATTTTATTACAAGTTTATTTATCAAAAAAATAATATAGCATTTCTCAAATATCCATTTTTTTTCACAGTATTAATTATGTCTTTTGGCATTCTGTTTATTATCTTTCGTATTAATTCAAAACGACTTGAAAAAGAAAATCTTAAATTGGAACAAATCGTTAAGCAACGCACAAAAGAAATTGCATCACAAAAAGAAAAAATTCAATCCCAAGCCAAAGAGCTTGAATACAAAAACGATAATCTAATAGAACTAAGTGAGTTTAAAAAACTTATGACAGATACCATTATCCACGACTTGAAAAACCCCCTAAATTA
>JAFGXO010000052.1 GCA_016936595.1 Bacteroidales bacterium
GAACTTGCGAACATGGGGTGCAACTGATTTTATGATAAATCTTGGTGGTACAACATATTATCTTTATTATTAAACTATTTAATAATTACATCTATATCCAATACATCAATAAAACCATCATTGTTCAAATCACATGAATCCAGTGTACCTGCACATTTATGACAGTTATACATTAATTTTAAATATTTTTTTTCCAACAATATTGGCAATAAATCTGATTTTTTCTTATCTGGATATAATTCATGATACAGATGATAAAGTCCTTTGGTACCTTTTTTACTATTACAATTTTTACATGCCCAAATAATATTATGAATTCCCTGAATTTTATCACATTTACTGCATCTATCATTTATACATATGCTTTTTGGAATGATATGATCTTTTGTTATATTTTCTGTTGAACCACAATAAATACATTTTTTCTCTGTATCAATAAATTGTAAATCTTCACGAATAATATCCGACCAAGATATTTTTCCAGATTGTAACTCACGGAACTTATTTTTTATTAAACCATAGTAATTTTTCTTAGCAGTTTCATTATCACCAGTTTTCATAGCACTTTTTACAATAATTTTTGCATATTGATAAAATATCAAATCTTTTATGGTTTTAACATCTCTATCTGGCATAACATATTCCTTAGATTACATGAATCCACGATACTGCAATTTCCAAAGCTTGTAATACATTCCTTTGTTTTTTAACAATTCTTCATGCGTACCGGATTCAACAATTTTTCCACTATCAACAACAATTATTCTGTCCATTTCTCGCAAAGTAGATAATCTGTGGGCAATTGCTATTGTAGTTCTGTTTTTCATTAATTTATTAAGTGTATTTTGTATATGTTCTTCTGTTTCAGAATCCAGTGCTGATGTGGCTTCGTCTAACAATAATATGGGTGAATTTTTAAGTATTGCATGTGCTATTGTAATACGTTGTCTTTGACCACCGGACAATTTTACACCTCGGGATCCTACAACAGTGTCATACCCTTTTTCTGTACGAATAATAAAATCATGTGCATCAGCTTTTTTTGCTGCGTCTATTATTTGTGTGCGTGTTGCATTATCCATACCATACGAAATATTTTCTGCCAGTGTTCTATCAAATAAAATTGATTCTTGTGGCACAAATGTTATTGTTTTTTTCAAAGATGCCGTATTGAATTTTTTTATATTCACATTATCAATCAGAATCTCACCTGATGTTACATCATATAAATGCATTAACAAGTTAACCAAAGTTGTTTTACCAGAACCACTACGTCCAACAATACCAACTTTTTCACCTTTTTGAATACACAGGTTAACATCTTTTAATACCCATTCACTATCGTATTTAAAATTAACATTATTGAAAGCTATTTGGCTTTTATAATTGCAAATCTTTGTTCCGGTTTGAACATCTGATATATTAGATGAATCTTTTACTAAAACTTTATATGCCTGTTTTGCAGAAGAATAATTATCCAAAACATCAGGCAATATCCAAACAAATTTTATAATACAAGATCGCACACTGAAAAAAGCAGTTACCAAAAACGCAACCTCTGATAAATTCATTTTACCTGCCAAATAAAAATTGCTGGATAAAAACAGAATCAATATCAATGATAAAAATTCCAAAGTCATTGGTACAGCGTAAAAGTTCAACTCTTGCTTTAATACACTTGTTTTTTTATTAACCCAATCGTCAACATAATTTCCGATATAACTTGATTCTTTTTTTGATGAACCAAAAATTTTCAAATTAAGAAAATTTGATAAAACATCTATATTTTTACTGTTAACATCAGACCAAGATTTAGAAGCATCTACATAACCTTCGGATAGTTTTTTGAAACGAAACAAAGAATAAACCACTCGAAATAACATAACAGAACCGATTATCAGCATAAAGATTCCGTTCAGTTCAAATAATAAACCAAAATTTATCAATATGCCCAAAAATATAGAAATAAATACCCCAGGATAATTAAAAACTATATTCCACAATCCATTACCACCAACTATGTATCCAGCTTGTGAAACCAAATATCCGGCGGAATTGTTTTTGTAAAATGCTACGGATTTATCTATTAAATATCTGTATAATTTTACAATAGCATATTTTTTAGTTTTTGGATAAGTCTTTAATCCAACGTACGAAGACATAATATCAGAAATTATATAAAAAATTATCCAACTGCTGAACACTATAAGTGTTGGAAGCAAATCTGAAAAAGTCAGTTCACCAAATGGTTTTTTTAATAATGCATCTGTAAAATATTTAACTAATAATGTTGGTAAAACATATTCGGTAACTTTATAAAAAGTTATAAAAAAATAATATAAGCTTATTCCAAATTTATAATTCTTGAAAACTTCTTTATAAAAACCCATCAGACTAAACGGTAGTTCCATAATAATATCCTTTGATAAGAATCATATCATAAAATGGTATATTTTTTTAAGGCAATTATTAAAAACATAAATGGTAAAGATTAATGTGTTTATCCAGTACATTATCCCGTGGGTCAGGATATGTACAACCTGCTATTATTTGATAGACGATATAAAATTTACAATAAAGAATTAAATATAAAAAATATGAAATTCTTAATAAATTTTATAAATTCCTATATCTTTATAAATCAAGCGCATTGGGTGGCAAAATTATGCCAGAATATAAAAATCATTTTTGAATAAAAATTTTTATCAAAACTTATAGCGTAGACCAAGAGTATAGTAATGAAATGTCGCAAACGTATATGTTTCGGTGTCGGC
>JAFGXO010000053.1 GCA_016936595.1 Bacteroidales bacterium
TGTCATTTAAAGTGTCATTTAAAGTGTCATTTAAAGTGTCATTTAAAGTGTCATTTAAAGTGTCATTTATTTTTTCTTTAAATAAAATTACACGAAATCCGCCGGAATGTTCTTCTATTTTTGGAGGAATGATTTCGTAATTGATGCAAATATCAAAAATTCTTTTAATTCCAGTTCCGTATCGCTCTATCAATCCTACTTCTTTAAATGCTTTTGCAATTAATTTGTTTCGGGTCTTTGAATTGTAATTATTTGAAATCAAATCGCTTATCGTAAGTCCATCGTACAAACCGCCGGGGTTAAAAAACTCGATTCTATCATCAAAGATTTTAATAATTGATGCACTGCTGCTTCTGTAATCTCTGTGAACAATCAAGTTAATAACTATTTCACGAATGGCATCTACCGGATAGTCAAACCGTTCGGTGCGTTGAGCATTGCCGGTAATGATGTATTCCACCATTAAATGTTTGCGAATAAAAGCAAGTATTTCTTTAACCTCTGTAAATAAGTCAGTATTTAACGAAATGCTGTCAATAATGGTAATATCGCTTTTTAATCTACCTACCTGAACATCGGAAATCGTGCAATGATTTTTCACAAACAACAAGTAAGCACCCAAAGTTAATTGTTCGTTTCGTATAAATTCAAACTTTTTTAAAAAATCATTGGCTGCAACTGCAATTTTATTTTCATTCTGACGCTCAATTTCTGCAATAAAATTTATAACTTTATTCATGTCTATATCATCGAGCGTGTGATAAGGGCTGGGGTAATAATCCCAACTTGTATTGATTGTTTTTAAATGTTCGTTTGCAATTTCATCGGTACTTAGTAAATGATTTGAATTGAATACCCTTTTATAATATTTTCCTTGTGTTGAAACAGGTTTGATAGGATATTCTGCAATTTTGAGGCGAACAATCGTTTTGTTTTCAATGTAAATGAACTCAGAATCGGCGATTAAAGCCGGCGATGTTTTGCTTTTAATTTCATTAATCCAATTCTGCACACTTTCATTATGAATGTTTACGCCAATAATATTGTTTGTTTGTGAAATACCTACATAAATACTTCCGCCTTTTTTATTTGCAAAAGCCACAATGGTTTCTATCACTTCTTTATTAAAAGAAGTTTTAAACTCCGTTTGTTCGTTTTCGCCGGTAGAAATAATATTTAGTAAATCTTCTTTATTCATTTATTATTTTTACAATTCGTTGGATATTTTCATTTTCCAATTCGGCAAAAAGCGGTAAGCTCAAAACTTGCTCGGTAATCTGTGTGGCGACAGGTAAATTTTCTTTCGCGGCAGTCGGGAGTTCTTTGTAAGCATTGAATTGGCTGATAAGCGGATAAAAATAGCGTCTTGCATAAATGTTATGCTCTTTCAGCAGATTATACACTTCATCGCGTGTTTTACCGAATTTATTTTTATCGATAAAAATGGGAAAATATGTATAATTGTGCTTTATGTTTTCAAAATCAGGTAAAAATGTAATGCCCTTTGTGTTTTGAAATAAGTTTCGATATAAATTTACTTTATCCTGACGTTTGCGTATATTTTCATCAATGGTTTTGAGTTGCAGAAGACCGTAGGCGGCAATTAATTCGTTCATTTTAGCATTTATTCCGTAGCCGATAACTGTGGTTTCGTCGGCAAAGCCGAAATTTTTCAGATAATCAATCCTTGTTTTCAGTATTTCGTCTTTTGTAACAATGGCACCGCCTTCTACGGTGTTGAAAGTCTTAGTTGCGTGGAAACTTAAAATGGATAAATCGCCCCAATTTAAAATACTTTCGCCGTTTTTTTCTACGCCAAAAGCGTGTGCGGCATCGTAAATTATTTTTAACCCGTAAATATCGGCAATTTTTTGTATTTTATTGTTATCGCACGGATTTCCGTACACATGAACAGGCATTATTGCCGTAGTTTTGGGTGTTATGAGAGCTTCTATTTTATCGGCGTTAATGTTATAATCGTGTTCGTTTATATCGCAAAAAACGGGTTTTATGCCGTTCCAGTGCAGGGCATGTGTTGTTGCCACAAAGCTATAAGGTGTTGTAATTACCTCGCCTGTAATACGTAGGGCTTGCAGCGCTGTGATTAGTGCCAAAGTGCCGTTTGAAAAAAGGGAAATGTACGGAATTTTCAAATAATTGCAAAGCTCTTTTTCAAACTGCCGATGAAACGGTCCGTTATTGGCAATGTGCTTGCTTTCCCAGATTTGTTTGAGTAATTCGTTGTATTCTTGTAAAATTGGGAGCGAGGGTTGGGTTACGTAGATAGGTTTATTTGTCATATTCTAAATGCTTAATACCGTCTGAACATATTGTATTAATATTTCTTAAATTAGCTTCACCGAAAAAATTCACCCAACTCGCATTTCCATCTCCTTTTGGTTGGTATTGTATTTCAGTAAAATTCGTAATATCAGTTTTATATTTAAGTTTTGTTTTGTCACATAAATCTTTGATGAATCCAACTTTATTCTTTAAAAAATCTTCGTACTTGACTATGATTATGTTTTTATCATTATTGTAGCAATTATTAAATGCAATATTCCAACGATGCGAAAGATTTTTAATATAGTGATTTGTTTTTACGCCTACATTTTTACTTTTCAATATTTCTTTCCACGGGTCAATAATATCTAATTTATCTATATTTAAATTATCAAGGTCTCCCTTGAGTTTAAGTCTGTTTAAGATACTTCTTATATTGTCTCGAGGGTCTCTAAAAATAAAAACATAAGTGCTGTCGGGATACTTTTTTTTTATATGTTCATAAGCAAA